>NZ_JBFUBU010000005.1:0-133542 GCF_056405595.1 Polaromonas sp. P1_G1 | reverse complement strand
GGCGGTGTGGGTACTTCGACCGGCTTGGGCGCGGCCTGCTGGGCCGGCACATTGGTCCACAGTTCGGCCTGGAAAGCGACGTCAGGGGTGCTGCGCTTCCAGTTGACGCCCCAGGTCAGGGCGGCGATCAGCAGGACGTGCACCAGCAACGCCAGCGCGAACGCGTGGCCCGACCCCTCGTCCCGGGGCGGAAGAAAGTCGAGGCGGTCTGCGGCGCTGGGCATGGGGCTGTGCGGGCGGCTACTTGTTGCCGGTCTGCACCGACAGGCCCACGCGCGACACGCCGGCTTTTTGCAGGTTGTCCATGACCTGGACCACGGTTTCGTACTTGATGGATTTGTCGGCGCTGATGACCACGGGCACGGCCTGCGCGCCCTCGGCCTTCACGCCTGGCTCCAGCTTCGCGATGTCGGCCGCGACATTGCGCACATTGCTGGGCACGCTGTCGGTCTTGATCTTGATCTGCACGGCTTCGTCCTTGCTGATCAGGATCTGCACCGGATTCTGCGGCTGGCTTGGCGCCCGGCCGACCTTGGGCAGCGCGATCATGCTGGGCGTGATCAGCGGCGCCGTCACCATGAAGATGATGAGCAGCACCAGCATGACGTCGATGAAGGGCACCATGTTGATTTCGCTGATGGTGCGCCGGTTGCGGCCGCGGCGGGAATTGACTGCTGGCATCGGGATGTCCTCCTTGCCGCTCTAGTGTCCGGAGGGCGATTGGGCGCCCAGGTTGCGCTGCAGGATGTTGGAGAACTCTTCGATGAAGGTTTCCAGCCGGTTGGCGACGCGGTCTATGTCGTGCGAGAAGCGGTTGTAGGCGACGACGGCCGGGATGGCCGCGAACAGGCCGATGGCGGTGGCGACCAGTGCCTCGGCGATGCCGGGCGCCACCGTGGCCAGCGTCACCTGCTCCAGGGCCGCCAGGCCGGTGAAGGCGTGCATGATGCCCCAGACGGTGCCGAACAGGCCGACGTAAGGCGAGACCGAACCGACGGTGGCCAGGAAGGACAGGTTGGCCTCGATGGCGTCGAGCTCGCGCTGGTAGCTGGCGCGCATGGCGCGGCGCGCGCCGTCCAGCAGCGTGCCGGGGTCGGTGATGTGGCGCTCGCGCAGCTTCTGGTATTCACGCATGCCGCTGGCGAAAATCCGTTCCATGGGGCCGGAGTGCTTGGCGTTTTGCGCGGCGCCGGAAAACAGGTCGTTCAGGCTGGTGCCCGACCAGAATTCGCGGTCGAACTCGTCGTTGAGCGTCTGCACTTTGTTGAGCGCGATGACCTTGCGGAAGATCGCGGCCCAGCTGGCGATGGACACGCCGACCAGCAGCGCCACGACGGCCTGCACGACCCAGCTGGCATTGAGGATGAGGCTGACGATGGACAAGTCTTGGTTCATGTTGTGGCCGTATCGTGTTTTAAGCTGTCAAGAATGGAGGCTGGTATTCGCCGTGGCTGCAGGCTGGCGGCGTCGACCCAGCCAATCCGTATGCTGCCTTCACAGAGCAGTGGCGCCGGTTGTCCGGATGACTGCTCTGTTTTTAATAGCACCTGCTGGCTGATTATCATGGACGCGCGGCCGGCTTCGACCAGGCTTGCCGTAACAATCAGTTCATCGTCCAGGCGGGCGGAACGATGGTAACGGATGCTGGTTTCGGCCACCACGAAGATGCCGCCGGTGCTTTCGCGCAGGCGCTGCTGTTCAATACCGAGTGATCTGAGCCATTCGGTGCGCGAACGTTCAAAAAATTTCAGGTAGTTCGCGTAAAAAACAATGCCGCCCGCATCGGTGTCTTCCCAGTAGACCCGCAAAGGCCAGCTGAAAACCCGCGCGGCCGGCTTCATGCCAGCACCGCCTTGAGCCGGGCCACGGCTTCCTGCAATTGCGCCATGGAGTTGGCGGTGGAAAAGCGCACGAACTGCTCGGGCGCGGCATGCCCGAAATCGCGGCCCGGCGTGACGGCCAGGTGGGCGCGTTTCATGAGCTCGAAGGCGAAGTCCCAGCTGCCGCTGACGCCCAGGCGCGCGGCGGCCTGGGTGCAGTCGGCATAGGCGTAAAACGCGCCGTCGGGCATCACCGGCACCGTGAGGCCCAGGCGGTTCAGTTCGGGGATGAAGTAGTCGCGGCGCGCCTTGAATTCGGCGCGGCGGCGCTCGTACTCTTGCAAACTCTCGGCTTCGAAACAGGCCAGCGCCGCATGCTGGGCCACGGTGCTGGGGCAGATGAACAGGTTTTGCGCGATGCGTTCGATCACGGGCGCCAGCGCCTCGGGCACCACCAGCCAGCCCAGGCGCCAGCCGGTCATGTTGAAGTAYTTGCTGAAGCTGTTGATGCTGATCACGCTCTGGCCCAGTTCGCCGGGCATGGCCAGCGCCGAATGGCCGAAGTGCTCTTCGTAGCTCAGGCCCAGGTAGATCTCGTCGATCAGTGTGATGCCGCCGCGGCCGTGCACGAATTCGTGAATGCGTTGTAGTTCTTCGGGCGCGATCGAGGTGCCGGTTGGGTTGGAAGGGGAGGCCAGCAGCACGCCGCGCGTCTGCGGCTTCCAGGCCGCTTCGACCTTCTCGCGCGTGAGCTGGAAGCGCTCGGCCGCGGTGGTCGGCACCAGCACCGCATTGCCTTCGGCGGCGCTGACGAAATGCCGGTTGCAGGGGTAGCTGGGGTCGGGCATCAGGATTTCATCGCCGGCCTCGATGAGCGCCAGGCAGGCCAGCTGCAGCGCGGCCGAAGCGCCCGCCGTGATGATGATGCGGCCGGCCGCCACGTCGGCGCCGAAGCGCGAGGCGTACCAGGCGCTGATGCGCTCGCGCAGCGCCGGCAGGCCGGTGGCCTGGGTGTACTGCGTGTTGCCCTGCGAGATCGCGCGGGCCGCGGCCTCCTGCACCAGTGGCGGCGCGGTGAAGTCCGGCTCGCCGATGTTCAGGAAGATCATGGGCCGGTCGCTGTGGGCGAACTCTTGCGCCAGCGCCGAGGCCGCCTTGGCAACCTCCATGACGTAAAACGGCTCGATGCGTTGAGCCCGCCGGGCGATTTTCACGTCAGGCGCTTTCACCGGGGGGATTGTTTGGCTTTGTCGGAAGCGACTTCCGCGGCGCGAAGGGAGGGCGCCATCTTGTTGAGCACACCGTTGACGTATTTGTGGCCGTCGGTGCCGCCGAAGGCCTTGGCGAGTTCGATGCACTCGTTGATGACGACGCGCCAGGGCACGTCCAGGCAGTGGGTGAACTCGTAGGCGCCTATCCAGAGCACCGCATGCTCGATCGGCGAGATCTCGGCCATGGGCCGGTCCAGCAGGGGGGTGATGCCGGCGTCCAGCGATTTCGCGTCCGCGATGCAGCCGTGCAGCAGGGCGTCGTAGTGGGCCGAATCGGCCTTGTGAAAGCCCACCAGGTCGCGGGTGAAGGCGTCGATGGAGTCGGCCTCGTTGCGGCCGACCAGGTGCTGGTAGAGGGCCTGCAGGGCGAATTCACGCGCGCGGGTGCGCGCCGATTTGTCGGCCGCTTTTTTGACGCCGGTGTCGGTCAGGCCGGTGCGGGTCTGCGGCGGGCGCTTGGGTTTGATGATGGGATCAGCCATGAAAAATGCCAGTCAGGGTTAAAGGTGGGAGCAGGCGCTCAGGCAATTTCATTGATCAGGTTGGCCATTTCGACGGCGACGCGGGCGGCATCGCGGCCTTTTTCGACCTGCCGGGCCTGGGCCTGGGCGAGGTTTTCGGTCGTCAGGATGGCGTTGGCGATGGGCAGCTGGTAGTCCAGCGCCAGGCGCGTGACGGCGGAGCCGCTTTCGTTGGCCACCAGCTCGAAGTGGTAGGTTTCGCCGCGGATGATGCAGCCCAGCGCGATCAGCGCGTCGTACTTGTCGCTTTCAGCCAGCGCCTGCAAGGCGCAGGGCACCTCGAGCGCGCCGGGCACCAGGACGTGCCGGATGTTGTCTTCGTGCACGCCCAGGGCGGCGAGCTCGTGCTTGCAGGCCTCGGCCAGGGCGTTGGTGATGCTTTCATTGAAGCGCGCCTGCACGATGCCGATGGAAAGTTTTTTGCCGTCCAGCTTGTCGGCCGTCCCTTTTTCTGCTCCAAACACGGTGTTTCCCTTTTGATTGATTTATGAATTTCAGGCGAGGTGACGCAAACGTCAGTCCCTGGTGATGTAGCCGACGATCTCCAGGCCGTAGCCCGTCATGCTGGGCATGCGGCGCGGGTTGCCCATGAGGTTCATGCGGTGCACGCCGCATTCGCGCAGGATCTGCGCGCCCACGCCGTAGGTGCGCAGGTCCATACGGCCGCGCTCGGGTGCCTGGCTGGCGCGCGCCGTGCCTTCAAACTGGGCCAGCAACTGCGCGGCGCTTTCGCCGCAATTGAGCAGCACTGCCACGCCGCGGCCTTCGTCGGCGATGTGCTTGAGGCTCTGGTCCAGGCTCCAGGAATGCATGGGGCGGCCGGTTTCCAGCACGTCCAGCACCGACAGCGGCTCGTGCACGCGCGCGGCCACGACGTCGTCGGCCGACCATTCGCCCTTGACGAGGGCCAGGTGCAGGCCCTGGCTGGGCTTGTCGCGGAAGGCGTGGGCGGTGAACTCGCCAAAAGCGGTTTTCAGCGTGCGGCAACCGATTTTTTCGACCAGGGAGTCGTTGCGGCTGCGGTGCTCTATCAGGTCGGCGATGGTGCCTATCTTGAGGCCGTGCTCGGCCGCGAACAGCAGCAGGTCGGGCAGGCGGGCCATGGTGCCGTCGTCCTTCATGATCTCGCAGATCACGGCGGCCGGCGAGCAGCCGGCCATGCCGGCCAGGTCGCAGCCGGCTTCGGTATGGCCGGCGCGCATCAGCACGCCGCCGTCCACCGCCTGCAGCGGAAAGATGTGGCCGGGCTGCACCAGGTCGCTGACGGTGGCGTTTTTGGCGACGGCGGCTTGCACCGTACGGGCGCGGTCGGCCGCGGAAATGCCGGTAGTCACGCCCTCGGCGGCCTCGATGGAGACGGTGAAGGCCGTGGAATGTTTGGTGCCGTTGCGCGTGGCCATGGGCGGCAGCTGCAGCAACTCGCAGCGTTCGCGGGTCAGGGTCAGGCAGATCAGGCCGCGTCCGAAGCGCGCCATGAAGTTGATGGCCTCGGGCGTGACGTGGTCGGCTGCGAGCACCAGGTCGCCTTCGTTTTCGCGGTCTTCCTCGTCGATCAGGATGACCATGCGGCCGGCGCGCATGTCGGCGACGATGTCTTCAACAGGGGAAATGGCAGTGCTCATGGTTCAGGGCTTTTTTAGGATGTTGTTGTGGGTGTCGCCCAGCATGCGCTCGACATAGCGCGCGATCAGGTCGATTTCGAGGTTGACGCAGGAGCCGGCGGCCAGTTGGCCCAGGGCGGTATTCTGCACGGTGTGCGGGATCAGGTTGATGCTGAGCTCCGTACCTCCCTCATCGCCCGCCAGGTCCGTGACCCGGTTGACCGTCAGGCTCACGCCGTTGACGGTGATGGAGCCTTTGTAGGCCAGGTATTTGCCGAGTTCGCGCGGGGCCAGTATGCGCAGCTCCCAGCTTTCACCGACCTCGGCGAAATGCGTGACGCGGCCTATGCCGTCGACATGGCCCGAAACGATATGGCCACCCAGGCGGTCGTGGGCGCGCAGGGCTTTTTCGAGGTTGATGGGGCCGGTTTCAGCCAATCCGGTGGTTTTAGCCAGGGATTCGGCGGAAATGTCGATGGAAAAGCGGTTGAGGGCGAGATCCAGCGAGGTGGCCGTCATGCAGGCGCCGTTGAGGGCGATGCTGTCGCCCAGGCCCACGTCGTCAAGGTAACCCGCAGGCGTCTCGATGGTGAGGCGCTTGCCGTGGTCTGAAGAGCTGCCCAGGCTTTGGATGGCGACGATGCGCCCCAAGCCGGTAATGATTCCGGTAAACATGCGCTATTTTCGCAGGGAATCCGGCCCGGACGTGGGGAAAGGCCACTATTGCCCTGTAAATGCGGCCCAGGCCAGGCCCGGTGCAGGTGAAAACGGCCTAGAACTGGTCCCGGCCAACGCCGCGGGCGAGCACGCGCAGGTCGGGGCCTACCCTCTCGACGGACTGGAATTGAAGGGGCACCGCATCTGAGAGTTGCTCCAGGGGCCCGAAGGACGCCATGCCCAGGCCGGCGCCGAGCAGCTTGGGCGCGAGGTAGACCAGGAACTCGTCGACCAGCCCTTCGCGGACCAGGGAGCCGTTGAGCTTGCTGCCGGCTTCGACATGCAGTTCGTTGATTTCGCGCAGCGCCAGGTCTTTCAGCATGGCCGCCAGGTCCACCTTGCCGCGGGCGCCTGGCAGGCAGGTGACCGTGGCGCCACGGGACGCCAGGGCGGCCTCCTGGGGTGCGCCTTGAACGGCGGTGTAAATCCACACCGGGCCGCCGGCTTCGAAAATTTTCGCATCCACGGGCGTCTGGAGCAGGCTGTCGACAATTACCCGAAAGGGCTGCCGGGGTGTTTCCACCAGCCTGACGTCCAGCCTGGGGTTGTCCTGGAGCACGGTGCCTATGCCCGTCAGCACGGCGCCGGCCCGGGCGCGCCAGGCGTGGCCGTCGGCCCGCGCTTCGGGCGAGGTGATCCACTTGCTCTGGCCGTTGTCCAGGGCGGTGGCGCCGTCCAGCGATGCGGCGATCTTCATGCGGACCCAGGGGGTCTTGCGGACCATGCGGCTGAAAAAGCCGATGTTGAGTTCTTTGGCCTGCGCGGCGCCGGCGCCCACGTCAACCGCTATGCCGGCCGCGCGCAGGCGCTCAAAGCCCTGGCCGGAAACCCGGGGGTTGGGGTCCGCCATCGAGGCGACGACTTTTTTAATTCCCGCGGCAATCAAGGCGTCGCAGCAAGGGCCTGTGCGCCCATGGTGGGAGCAGGGCTCCAGCGTGACGTAGGCGGTGGCGCCTTCGGTGGAATGGCCCCGGGCCGCCGCATCGCGCAGGGCCATGATTTCCGCGTGGGGGCCGCCGGCCTGCTGCGTGTGGCCAAGGCCTATGGTTTGCCCGGCGGCGGAGACCAGGACACAGCCAATGCGCGGATTGGGCGCTGCGCTGAGGGGCGCGTTGGCTGCAGCCTGCAGGGCGGCCTGGATGAATTCGAGGGTAGAGGCTGTCTGGATGGGCTGCTGCATGGTTTCCCGCTGCGGCCACATCAGGGACGGGCCTATGGTTTTAACGCCAGCATTCCGCGATCAAAGCAGCGGTCGGGGATGCGGCGGTGATGCCCTTGACACCCGCCTGCGTCAGGCTGAATCCGCCGCATTTGTCATTGGCCATGCTGGCCGTGGTCACAGGACGCATGATAAGCGTGAACGTGCTCGCGGTGGCGCTGCTGGGATTGGCGCCGGTGTTGGAGAGTTCATAGAGCTGGGTGCCGTCGGCGGGCGCCCTCATGAAGGTAGGCGGCATGGTGGCCCAGATCGTCTGGGAACCCGTGCGGTCAGCGTCGTAGCGGTCGTTGGCCGCGTAGAAACGCTGCATGTACTGGGCGGCCTGTGAAAGAGCCACCCGCGCCGCGGCGCGGTTGCCGCGCGCGATATAGCTCTGGTAGGACGGTATGGCGATCGCGGCCAGCACGCCGATGATCGCCACCACGACCATCAGCTCAATCAGCGTAAAGCCCGCCACGCGGTTTATTTTCGATTTGGACATCATGAGTGATTCTCTTGGTAAAGGCAGCGATTTTCAAGCCTGATTTCAGTTGGCGCGCGGGAAGAGCTGGCGCCAGGAACGGTTCATGACCGAGCCCGGGCAGGCGCCGGGGTGGGCCGCCCGGTAGGCGGCGTCGGTGCAGTTGGCCGTCGTGCATTCGGTCGTATGAGCCGCGGCATAGGCTGCATTCGCGCAACTGCAGAGTTCAGGATGAGCTGCCGCGTAAGCCACGTCGTTGGTGCAGTTTGGCTCTTCAGGCGGATTTCCGGTACGGACCTTGATGTGACCGCTGGAGTTCTGAACGTCTTTCACCCCGGTGTCTACACCCGTGGAGTTGAGGATGGTCAGCACCACGTCCGTACCGTCGGCAAGCGAGGTATAGGCGCACACATTGGCATCGCTGCCGTCGATTTTTCCGTCGGCATTGGTGTCCAGCGTGCCGCCCGCGCGGCAAGAGGCGGTCAGGGGATTGATATAGAAGCTCAAGGCATTGCTCGAAGAGGCCAGGCAGCTCGACGAACTGGCCTGGGGGGCGACCGTGTCGATCTTGACGATATCGCC
The DNA here is from genome assembly GCF_056405595.1 of Polaromonas sp. P1_G1. Taxonomy (NCBI): domain Bacteria; kingdom Pseudomonadati; phylum Pseudomonadota; class Betaproteobacteria; order Burkholderiales; family Comamonadaceae; genus Polaromonas; species Polaromonas sp. P1_G1. The sequence continues at coordinate 125,351 of NZ_JBFUBU010000005.1, read as the reverse complement.
CTGGATCTGGAGCGGGTAGATGTCGCGTTGGCCGGGGAACACGTCGAGGGTCAGTTTCCAGCCGCGCTTGGTGGCCCAGTTCAGGCTGGTGACCGAGGTGTTGCTAAAGCTCACGGTGTAGAACCCCGTCACGCCGCCGCCGTTGATGGTGGTGCCGGTGCTCGGGTCTATGCCGACCGTGACGGCCGTGGCCTTGAGTCCTTCCAGCTGGGCCTCGGAGATCGTATCGCTGCCCGTCGAACCGAAGGGCTTTCTGTCCCACAGGCCGTAGGCTGCCTGGGTGGGAGTCGTGACGGCGGGGTCGCCAGCTTCAAACAGCTTGCCGGTTGCCACGGACACCAGGTAGCTCGGCAGGTAGCTGGCCTGGTCGGTGCGCTCCAGCACAGCCGGTTGGGCCGTGATGGGCAGCGGTGTGCTGCCGCTCAGCGCGGTGAACAGTGCGACACCGCCGTTGCCCAGGCCCCAGGCGGCGGTCGTGGCGCCGCTCAGGTCGAATTTCCAGAGCCGGCCTTTCAGGTCGCCGGCGTAGGCGCCGATGATCTGCTGGTTGGCGTTGTAAACCAGGCGCACGCCGCCAAGCCCGTTGGCGAGCGTGGTGTCGGTCGTGATTTCCTTGAGCAGCTTGCCGGTGCCGGTTTCGACGATGAACAGGCTGGCTTTCCCGGTTTTGCTGTCGTAGCCGTTGCCGAAGATGGTGACCCAGTTACCGCTGACCGTGATGCCGCTCTGGGGTGTGCTCAGGACGGTGCCCAGTTCCGCGAACGAAGTCGTGGAGTTTCCTGGGAGCACGGGGAATGCCGGGTCCGGGTTGATTTCCCACAGAACGGCCTTGCCGTTCAGGACCAGGGGGTCAGTGGCATTCAGCGCGAAGACGGACTTGGCGCCGGCGCCGGTGGTGCCCACGACGACGTTGCGCCATCCGGTCGACGAGCCGCCACCGGTCAGGTTGGGGGTCGTCAAATAGGCGTCGACTTCGGTCAGGGGGCCGTCGACCGAGTAGGTGTGGGCATAGGTATAGCCGGTGTCGGTCAGGGCTTCGAGTTTCCCGAGCACGGACCGCGGAACGTAGGCAAAGAGTTCACGGCCGCCGATCGCGGCGCCGTTGCCTTCGCCGAAGGCGTGCAGCATGCCGTCATTGGCGCCCACAAACAGCACACCCTCGGTACGGGCCGCCTTGCTGGCCATGTAGGCGGCATAGGTGGTCAGGCCCGGGGTGGAAATGGGGAGCTTCTCGTATTGGGGATTGGTGTTGTTCTTGATGAAGGCGGGTGTCGAGTTGACGATGTCGCCCAGAATTGCGGGCCGCTTTCTCATGCCGGCGCCTTCCTTGGTCCGAACGCCGCGCAGATAGTCCACCATGTCGGAGGTCACCGCATTGCTCATCTGCATGTTGGTGTTGGTGCCCTTGAGGCTGTTGGCCGCCGTGGTGATGTTGGTGTAGGTGAAGTCAAGGCCTTGCTTGGTCGCGTCAGTCCAGACGACGATGTTGCGGGAAGCCGGCGCGGGCAGCGTGGTGGCGCCCGTCGGCTGGCCGTTGCCGTCGGTGGCGATGACTTGCCATGCAACGCCGGCGCTGTCGCCGTTGGCGGTCAGGTTGACCATCTGCACATTGCCCCACCAGGTTCCGCTGGTGTAGTAGGGCACAAATTTCTTGGTGCCTGCGGTCAAGGTCACGGCGGAGGCCGCCACACCGGCTTGCGAGAACTGCTGGCTCGCGATACTGCCGATGACATTGCCCAAGTCGGTCGCGAATTGGGCCGCATCGGTCACTGTGAGGAAGTCGCCGCCGCCGTTGTGGGCCGCGTGGCGCATGTCGTCAATCGTCGTGACGGTATTCAGCACGGGCGCGGCCCAGGCCAGGTTGCCGAGCTTGGCGCTGGCCACTTCCGCATTGGTCATCTTGCCCGGTGCGCCGAAGCTGACCATATAGCTGGTCATGTTCTGCCAGAACGGCGGGGCGGAGGGATCACCCGTGCCGTTGTCGTTCGCCAGGTCGCTGCGCAGGTCGGTGACCCAGTACTTCAGGGCGATGTCGGCCAGCGTGTCGGCGGTGCCGCCTGAGCCGTTGGTCTTGTCCGATTTGCCCCTGTTGCGGATGWCGGTTTTGTCGCCTGGCTTGTACTGGTAGGTTTTGGTCGAGTCCAGTGCGTGGGTGTATTTGACTCCCAGGGTGCTATCAACGTCGCCTACGCCGCCGGGGGCACCGTCGGTGTAAAAACCGTCGGTGATCAGCATGGAATAGGAGCGGCGGCAGGACAGATGGCTGGCTGCCGTTTCACCGGAGGGCGGGGCCCAGGGCTTGGATCCCCATGGCCCGTTGTTGGCGTTGTTTTGATAGTACTTTCCGGCCCTGTCGAGCGCGCCGCGCAGCGGCGTGCCGCCACTGGGTGTTCGCGCATCCAGCCAAGTGTAAAAGGCGGATTTGGCCACGCCGAAGTCCGTCATCGTGTTGGGTGTGCCATTGATATCGCCATAGGCCAGGCGGAAGTTGTCGGCCTGGCTTACGAATGCCGCGGACAGGCCGGTCTTGGCCGACTTGATGCGGTCTATGTGGAAAGCGCGCCAGTTCGCGATGTTCTGGCGTTCCTCATTGAAAGTACAGGTGGCGGCGGCGCAGTCGGTGCGGGTGCCGCCATGGGGTCCAAACGGATTGCTGTTGCCCGAGGTATTGGATCCGTTCAACTGGAACTTGCTGCTTGTAACTTTGTAGCTGTCGTAGTCCGCCGTATTCTTGATGGCATTGGAGGTGGTGTAGGTGGTGGGGTCCTTGCCTGCTTTCGGCAGGTACACGGTCACGATCGCATTGCCATCCACCGCCGCGTTGGCCTGGAGAACGCCCCCGGCGTAACCCGGTGCATAGAGTTTTTTGGGGTTGTAGAACAGCAGGTTGTTGACGGGGGAGCTTTGGCGGGGGTCGGCGCCGTCAATGCAATCCACATGAAAGCCCGGGATGCTGGTGGACCCAGGGGACTCGTTGAGCATCGCACCGCTGACATGCTTGGCATAGACGCATTCCCAGTCCATGGAGCCGGAGGTATCGAGCACCAGCGCGATATTGGGCCTGACGTTCACGGTCTTGGATAGCAGCGGCTCCTGCGCGACGACCGCGAACGCACTGTCCGCCGTGATCAACGCGGCCGCGTAAAACGCAGCGCCGCGCAAAATGGAAAATTTCATGGCCAGGCCTTTCATGCTCGGGTCGAGCATCATTTCATGGTGATTACGGATTGGAGCCACACCTCGGTGCCTTGGGGTGTGCTTCCATCTTTCGCGGCGACTTCTGGGCCGAAGCCTCTGGCCGTCGTGACAAAAACTTTGGTGTCGGCAGGGGTCAGGTACTGCGACATGCACTCGGGCTGGCGGGTGAAATACACCTTGGTTCCCGCGTCGCCGGACGAGGTGACCGTGACCGTCTTGAGGCTGGCCACCGGTGTCGCGCTGTCCCAGTTGCTCATGGTGGCCCAGGCGTAGGGCGTCCCGGCGCCGACGGGTGCCGCCTGGGGCGCGAAGCCGGTGGCGGGGTTGGCTGCGTAGAGCTGCACTTGCTGTTCGCAGAAGCGCAAGGCTGTTTCGGCGGTCTGCCGGGCCAGCGCCTGCTGGCGGCTCTGGTTGGCCACCTGCTCTGTCGACGAGGCGCCGCGAATCGAGATGCTGGCCAGGACCGAAAGAATCATCAGCATGATGAGGGCCACAATCAGCACGACGCCCTGCTGCCCGTGCATCTTCGTCTTCGCGGTTTTGCGTGGTTCAGGGATTGACATAACCCACTCCATGGTTGCGCAACAGCACGGTGGTGCGGTAGGCGCGCCGTAGCCTGCCGTCGGTGATGTCGACGTCGGCATCGGCGCAGTTTTGATAGCTGGGCTTGGTGCCCGAACTGCCCAGGTCTCCGAGCACGCGGTCTTCGCTCCTGACCACCACGCAGACCTGCGCCGCAACCACCTTGTCCCAGCGTTGCTGCAGCGTTAGGGCTGCCAGGCCCGCATCCGCGGGGGTGGTGATGCCGGAGGCGCTCAGGTAGCCGCGCACATTCTGGCTGTTGAGGACCGCGGGCTCGGCGACCGCGAAATTCACCGTCGCGCTTTCAATGTTTTCGGCCAGCACCTGCGATTGCGCCAGGTTGCCGCTTCCGCGGCAGGTCAGCGTATTGTTTGTGATAGTGATGCGCGACTGCATGGTGTAGAAAGCAGCGCCCGCGGCGCCCACACCGTTGCCTATGCAGTCCATCGGCAGGCCGGTGGCGGTATTTTTCCCGCTGTTGAGGTCTCCCTCGTAGGCCACGGCCAGGGAAAAACCACCGGATCCAGCGCAGCTCAGGGCGCTCATGGCGGCAACGGTCGGATCGGTGAAGCCCGTGTTGCAGGCGTACAGGTTCCAGCCGCCCAGGCCCAGGTCGTTCTTGACGCCGCCGGTGCGCGTGGGGTTGTAGCCCGCCTGGCGCAGTTCCTGCGTAAAGACGCCGAGGGCCATCTGGGCGTCCTCGTTCATCTGGCCCTGGGCCTGCGCGTTGCGCGTGGCCGTGCTGCCTGAGAGGTACATGACCACCAGCGCGCCGATGATCACCATGCCCAGTGTCATGGAGATCAGCAGTTCGATCAGGGTGAAGCCTGACTGCTGCCTTGCTGCGGACTTTGCCGCGGGCATGCGAAGGCGCTGCCGCGGGCGTTTTTTTGCGGGCGAAGTCATAACTGCACCTTCATGTAAAAGCAGCGTGGCAGCGTGGCCAGGGCTTTGGCGGTGGCCGAGCAGTTGTCGGACGTCAATTCGGCGGACTGGTCGACACCGGAGACCTTCCGGGTGTTGTCCAGTACGCCGGCTTCTTCCCAGAGAATCCAGATGTTGGCCTGGGTTGCGCTGGCACCGGGCCGGGCCAGCTCGACGCCGCCCTGGGGCAGCAGCGCGCGAACCCGGGTCTGGAAGGCCGTCAGATCCGCTGCAGCCAGCAGCGCGGGGCTTGTGCAATTGGGAAAGGCGCAGGGCGCGAGGGCGGGGGGGTTGCCGGTGGTCATCATTGCCACGTCATAGTTGCCGGCTGACAGCCCGTTTGGGTTGAGCCTGATCACTTCCGCCAGTTCCGTGGCCAGGGCGCTGGCGATGGCGCGGTTGGCAGCGTTTTTCTGCGCCGCGACCGAATAGGCCTGCATGCCGGCAAGCGCCAGCATGCCGAAGGACATGAGCAATATGGAAATCAGGACCTCCAGCAGCGAGGAGCCTCGCTGCCCCTTGCGTGAAGGAGGTGCTTTTCTGGTGAGGCCTAGCATGCGACGTCCCCCGTCTGGACCTTGACCCGGCCCACTGCGTTCATGCACAGCGTGCGGGTGTAGTAAGCGTTGGTGGCGAACGAGCCCGAGGCATGCACCAGCCATCGGCCCGACTGGCCTATGGCGCGGCCCGTGCCGTCATAGATGATGCCGTTGCCCGTGGCGACAGCCGTCGGAGTGGAGACGCCGACCGCGAAAAAATCGCTGATGCCGGCCATGGGCTCCTGGGCGCGCAGCACGATGTCGGTCGCGGCATCGAAGCTGCCGTTGCCATTGCTGTCAAGGAACACCACCCATCCCTGCATCCAGCCGCCGACGGTCGAGCCGTTGCCAGTGGAACATGTCGGGCTTGCCGCGGTGTAGTTGGCGGTCCTGCAGATCGTCACGCTTTTCCCGCGCCGCATGGCTTCACCGCGGGCGTAGCGGGTATCCGAGATAAACCCGTTGGTGGCGCGGGTGATATTGGCGTTGGCAAGCAGTCCCATGAAGGAGGGCGTTGCGAGGACCGTCAGGATTCCGATGATGGCTATCACCACCAGCACTTCAATCAGGGTGAATCCATGCTGGATTCGCCGCATGACACGCCAGGGCGGTTGGGGGCGGAGGGGGGCAGGGCCGGCGATCGATAGATTTTCGAACATGCGCAATTGTGAGCATGCCCCGCCGGTCCCGCCTCCTGTATTCGACGTCCGGTCAGGTCTGCGTGACGAACGGTCAGCGCGTCCGGCGCCTCAGCGCCTGACCTCGTCCACCAGGGTCTTGAACTCGTCAATATCCTCAAAGCTGCGGTAGACGCTGGCAAAGCGGACATAAGCCACTTTGTCGAGTTTCTTGAGTTCGCGCATGACCAGCTCGCCCAGGCGGTTGGAGGCCACCTCACGCACTCCCAGGCTCAGCAGTTTTTCCTCGATGCGTTCGATGGCCGAGTCGATCTGCTCGGTGCTGACGGGGCGCTTGCGCAGCGCCAGGTTCATGGAGCCCAGGATCTTGCTGCGCTTGTACTCGATGCGGCGGCCGTCCTTCTTGACGATGGACGGGAAGGTGACGTCGGGCCGCTCGTAGGTGGTGAAGCGCTTTTCACACGCACCGCACTGGCGGCGGCGGCGTATGAAGTCGGCGTCTTCCGCCACCCGGGTTTCCACAACCTGGGTTTCGAGGTGGCCGCAGAAGGGGCATTTCATGGGTGGTGACCTGGATTTAAAAACATCAATCGGTCTTCAGCCCATTGAGGACGGCAGGAGCAGCGATGAAAACCATGATGCCCGCGCCGTCCGCCATGGTCAGCGATAGACGGGGAAGCGGCTGGTCAAGGCGTGAACCTTGGCGCGGACCGCTTCAAGGGTGGCCGCGTCGCGAGGGTTGTCGAGCACGTCGGCGATCAGGTGGGCCGTGGCGCGGGCTTCTTCATCTTTGAAGCCGCGCGTCGTCATGGCCGGGGTGCCGATGCGCACGCCGCTGGTGACCATGGGCTTTTCCGGGTCGTTCGGGATGGCATTCTTGTTGATCGTCATGTGGGCACTGCCCAGCACCGCCTCGGCTTCCTTGCCGGTGATGCCCTTGGCGCGCAGGTCGACCAGCATGACGTGGCTTTCGGTGCGTCCGCTGACGATGCGAAGGCCGCGCTGCGTCAGGGTGTTGGCGACGATCTGCGCGTTTTTCACGACCTGTTGCTGGTAGGTCTTGAACTCGGGGCTCATGGCCTCCTTGAAGGCCACGGCCTTGGCCGCGATCACGTGCATCAGCGGGCCGCCCTGCAGGCCGGGGAAGATCGCGCTGTTGATGGCTTTTTCGTGTTCGGCCTTCATCAGGATGATGCCGCCGCGCGGGCCGCGCAGGCTCTTGTGCGTGGTCGAGGTGACGATGTCGGCATGCGGCACCGGGTTGGGGTACACGCCCGCGGCCACCAGGCCGGCGTAGTGGGCGATGTCGACCATGAAGATCGCGCCGACGGCTTTGGCCACCTTGGCGAAACGCTCGAAGTCGATGCGCAGGCTGTAGGCCGAGGCCCCCGCGATGATCAGCTTGGGTTTGGTCTCATGGGCCTTGCGCTCCATGGCGTCGTAATCGATTTCTTCCTTGTCGTTCAGGCCGTAGGACACGACGTTGAACCACTTGCCGCTCATGTTCAGGGCCATGCCGTGCGTCAGGTGGCCGCCTTCGGCCAGGCTCATGCCCATGATGGTGTCGCCGGGCTTGAGGAAGGCCAGGAACACGGCCTCGTTGGCCGACGCGCCGCAATGCGCCTGCACGTTGGCGGCTTCGGCGCCGAAGATGGCCTTGATGCGGTCGATGGCGAGCTGCTCGGCAACGTCCACGTGTTCGCAGCCACCGTAGTAGCGGCGGCCGGGATAGCCTTCGGCGTATTTGTTGGTGAGCTGCGAGCCCTGCGCGGCCATGACGGCGGGCGAGGCGTAGTTTTCGCTGGCGATCAGCTCGATGTGCTGCTCTTGCCGGGCGTTTTCAGCCTGGATGGCGGCGAAGATTTCGGGATCGGTCTGTTCGACCAGGATATTGCGGTGGTACATGGCAGTCCTTAAAGACGTGGTCCCTGCTATTCAATGAATGAAACAAGGGCTGCCCAGGCGAACGGCTGAACGCTGAGGCCCAACGGCTGTCAGCGGTGCGCTTCCCAGTGGTGTCCCACGTCAGCTTCAATGGTTGCGAAAACCTTGAGCCTATCGCCAGTTGCGCACCCGGCTAGTGTAACTGAGGGCGCCTGAAACCCGCTGCCATCCGTCCCATACCCGTAAGCCCGGAAAGCAAAAAGCCGGGCGCTGGCGGCGGCCCGGCTTTGCGGTGCGAACGGCGGGCCCTCAGGCCGCGCCGGCGGGATCAGGACTGGCTCAGCAGCGCCACCTTCTCGGGCGTCTTGCCCTCGGAGGCCGGCGTCTCGGACTTGCCCGGCAGCGAGGCCGGAACCGGGCGCGACGTGCCTGGCTCGGCAAAGAAAGGCGAGGGCTTGCCGCGTTTGGACGCGGAGGCCACCACGGCCAGCAGGCGGGCGTGCTCCCCCATCACCTTGCCGGCGTAGCCGCCGTCGTCTTCCATATTGGCGGCGCCCACATAGTATTTGAGGCCGCCTTCCACGGATCCGGCGCGGGCGATGCATTCCTGCAGCACCTTGACGCCGACGCGCAGGTTGGTCACYGGATCGAAGGCCGCGAGCTTGCCGCCGAAGTTGTCGTATTTGTCGTGGTGCACCTTGGTCATGACCTGCATCAGGCCCTGGGCGCCCACAGGGCTTTGCGCGAACGGGTTGAAGCCGGACTCGATCGCCATGATGGCCAGGATCAGGGTGGGGTCGAGCTTGGCCTTCTGGCCGATCTCGAAGGCCTCGGCCACCAGCACGCTCAAGGGCTCAGGCGCCACGCCGTATTTTTTGCTCAGCCAGTAGGCCACCGCCGCCTGCTGGGCCGGCAGGTCTTTGGGATTGGAGGCCGTGGCACGCTCAATGGCGGCGGGCTCGGTAAAACCGATGGCCGCTTCCTGGCGCTGCTGCAGCCAGGTCATGAGCTTGAATTCACCGGCCTGACGCAAGTCGGGCCGGGCCGTCAGTGTGATCACCGCGAACACGACCGCCAGGCCCAGGAGGGCGAAGCTGTTGTGGGTGATCTCGAAAAAGCCCTGGGCGATGTCATCGGCGATGGTTGAAATACCGCTCTGTACACTTTTCAAGTGCGCCTCAAGGCCGAATTGTCCTAGCGCTGTCATAGCACTCCTTTCTACGCTTGCAGGCCCTTGAGGGGCCAAGCAGGCTTTGATTGGGTCGCCATCAAACCAAGGCATGCCTTGTGGGTGTTGACCCCTGTTTGACGTTGCCGGCTTCTTTGATGAATGGGGCAGCGGAGATTCGGGTTGTCCCTAGGTTTCTGTGGGACTGGCGGGATTCTATGGGGTCGTTAAATAACCTGTCAATAATAAGAGATTCATTCTTTATATCAAATAAGCAAATAAAAACCCTGATTTTCGGCAGAATCCGCCTGGATCAAGGTAGTTACGGCCTCTTTTTGAGACCAAGCTCTAAGTTAAATTCGGCGTGAAAAATACCGGATCAGCGGATCGCGGATCCGGCTGTAGGCGGTTTTCGATGGTCCATGTGGGACTGTTGGGGTGATTCAGGCGTCTTTCGGACCGGAAAAAGGCAGTGGCAATCACTCCGGTCCCTGTGATTGAAAAGATGGTCTTGCCTGCCCGGCGCTGGAGGTTTAACCTGCAATTGCGTGTTCATTCACGCATCCAACCGGGTAACCAACCCCGGAAAATCTGGAAGCAATCACTTGCTTTCATCGCACTGGAGACGATTCATCTCTCTTTTGCGGAAACCCGACGGCATGAGCATAAACGCCCGCCGTCAACCCCGGTCGGTCTCACTGCCCGGGGTTTTTCTTTTGGGCTTTGTCCTTTCGGGTGACCGTCTTTTTCAAATAAGTCGTTGACCGATTGGCGCGGGCGTTAAAAACTCGACGCCTATGGCATTCCCTGACTTGAAGAACAAATGGCGCGAAATCGAATGGCGGAACACCGCAAAAACCTTGCCGGCACGGGCCGCAGACATGGCCCGCTCGCCCTTGTGGCGGCGACGTGCCGCCTGGGCGCTGGGCGCGCTACTGCTGCTCTGGGCGCTGGCCTATGCGGCCCTGCCTCCCATCCTGAAGTCGCAACTCGAGAAGATCGCCTCTGAAAAACTGGGCCGGCAAGTCACGGTGGGCGCGGTCGATTTCAGACCCTGGTCGCTCGAACTCACCCTGCGCGACCTGGCCATCGCCAAGGCCGGCGCTACCGGAGTTCCCCAGGAAAGTCCCCAGCTTTCCATCAAGCGCATATATATAGATGCCGAATTGGAGTCCCTGCTGCGGCTGGCGCCGGTGGCCGACGCCGTGCAGGTCGACGAACCCGTGGCCTTTCTGACCCACAAAGGCGAGGGCCGCTATGACATCGACGACATCCTGGAGCGCCTGAAGGCCCCGACGGACCAGCCGGCCGGGGAGCCGCCGCGCTTTGCGGTCTACAACATCGTGGTGAGCGGCGGGCGCCTGGACTTTAGCGACCAGTCCGTCGGCAAGACCCATGCGCTGCGCGAGCTGAACCTTTCCGTGCCCTTCCTGAGCAACCTCAAGTCCCAGCGCGAGATCAAGACCTCGCCGCACCTGGCCTTCAAGCTCAACGGCAGCAGTTTTGACACCGCCGCCGAGGGCACGCCCTTTGCCCAGACCCATAAAACCGACGCCACGCTCACGCTGCGCGGCTTCGACCTGAACCCCTACCTGGCCTACTGGCCGGCGAGCCTGCCCTTCAAATTGCAAAGCGCCGTGCTGCATGCTGATGCCAAAGTGGCGTTCGAGCAGACACCGGCCACGGTGGTGCGCATCTCCGGCACGGTGACGGCGGAAAAGGTGCGCCTGCAGGCGGTAGGGCAGGCGCTGGCCGCCGTTCCCGCCCCGGTATCCGGCCGCAAGCCGGCGGGCAAACGCGATGGCGGCGATGTTCCACCGGCGCCCCGGCCCGACCTGCTCGCGTTTGAGCGGTTGCAGGTGAGTATGGCCGACGTGCGCCCGTTGGAGCAATTCGTCAAGCTCGCGGCGGTCGAACTGAGCGCGCCAGCGCTGTCCGTTGTCCGGGACCGGGCGGGGCGGCTCAACCTGTTACCGCCCGCTCCCACGGGTGCTACAAAAAATGAAGCAGCTACCCCCGGCTCCGCAATGGCTCCAGCAGGCAAGGCCAGCAATCCGGCAAGCCCGGGCGCTTCGGCCAAAGCGCCGCCAGGCACACCCTGGAAGGTGCAGGTAGCCCGTGTGGCCGTGCGCGCGGGCAGCGTGAACTGGCTGGACGAGACCCTGGCCTCGCCGGCCGATATCCGCCTGACCGGCCTGGTGCTCAATGCCACGGCCATCGCCATGCCTTTCTCGGCCGGCGCACCGCTGCAATTCGACGGCTCGGTTGGCCTTGAGCCGGCTGCCGTCCCTGTGCCCGCGCCCTCAAAAGCCGGCACCAGGCCCACCGCGCCACAGGCCCCCGCCGCGCCGGCCCTGCTGAGCTTCAAGGGCAGCGCCACCGACCAGGCCGCCGAACTCACCGCCCAGGTGGCGGCCTGGCCGCTGGGCATGGCGGCCAAATACGTGGGCCAGTTCCTGCTGCCGGCGCTGAACGGCCAGCTCGATGCCGAGCTGGGCATTCACTGGCAGGCGGCGAGCGGCGACAAGCCCCAGCTGCTGCGGCTCACGGCGCCGCAGGTCGCAGTCAGCGAGGTGCAACTGGCCCAGGGCAGGGTCTCGCTGGTGTCGGTCAAGCGTGTGGACCTGGCGCAGGTGGACATCGACGTCACCGGCCAGAGCTTCAAGGCCGCCAGGCTGCAGCTGACCCAGCCCAGGGCCCTGGTCGACCGCGACAGCGACAAGCGCTGGATGTACGAGCGCTGGATGGTCAGCCCCGGCAAGGCCACCTTGCCGCCGTCACCCCCGCCGCCCACCGATGCGGCCACCCGCGCCTCCGCGCCCTCCTGGGCCGTGGCCATCAGCGATGTGCAGCTTGAAGGCGGCGCCATGTCGTTTTCCGACAAGGCCGGCGTCAGGCCGGTGGCCTTCGAGGTCACCGCCGCCAAGGCCCAACTGGGCGGGCTGCTGCTGGACGACAGGCCGGCGTCCCGGGCCCTGGCCGCGAAGCCCATGCCGCTGACCGCCTCGCTGCGCCTGGCGGCCGGCCGCTTCGAGCCCGGCAAGGTGGACTTCAACGGCAGCCTGGGATTGGCCCCCCTGCAGGCCCAGGGGCGCCTGCTGGTCGACCGGCTGCCGGTGCAGGCTTTTGAGCCTTATTTCGCCGATACCCTCAATATCGAGCTGCTGCGCGCCGATGCCAGCTTCAAGGGCAAGGTGGCGTACCGCCAGTTGCCGGCCGGGCCGCAGGCCCAGGTGACGGGCGACGTGTCGCTGGAAGAGTTCCGCGCCAACACGCTGGCCCCCAGCGAAGACCTGCTGGCCTGGAAAGCGCTGAACCTGCGCGGCTTCCATGTGGCGCTGGACCCGGCCAAGGCGACGCGGGTAGAGGTAAAGGAAACGGTGCTGAGCGACTTTTTCGCGCGCGTGATCGTCATGCCCGACGGCCGCATCAACCTGCAGGACCTGGTCAAATCGAAGGAGCCGGCGGTGGCCGGCGGCACGCCGAGCCCGGCCGCCGCGCCGGCATCCGCCCCAACTGCCTCGCCGAAAACGCTTGCCGCCGATGCAAAAGGCGGGCAGGCCGCGGCGGCCTTGCCGCCCGTCGTGAGCTTCGGCCCCATCAGCCTGATCAACGGCAAGGTGCTGTTTTCCGACCGCTTCGTCAAACCCAATTATTCGGCCGACCTTAGCGATTTGACCGGCAAGCTCAGCGCCTTTTCGTCGGTGCCGCCCGCGGCGCCGGCCGGCGGTGCCGCAGCGGCGCCTGCCATGGCAGACCTCGAATTGCGCGGGCGCGCCGAAGGCACGGCCTCGCTGGAAATCCTGGGCAAGCTCAACCCGCTGGCCAAGCCGCTGGCGCTGGACATCAAGGGCAAGGTGCGCGACCTGGAGCTGCCGCCGCTGTCGCCGTACTCCGTCAAGTATTCGGGCTACGGCATAGAGCGCGGCAAGCTCAGCGTCGACGTGAGCTACCTGGTGCAGCCCGACGGAAAGCTCACCGCCACCAACAAGGTCATCCTGAACCAGCTGAGCTTCGGCGAGAAGGTGCCGGGCTCCACCGCCAGCCTGCCGGTCAAGCTGGCGGTGGCGCTGCTGGCCGACCGCAACGGCGTGATCGATATCGACCTGCCCATCAGCGGCTCGCTCAACGACCCGCAGTTCAGCCTCGGCCCCGTCATCGTCAAGGTCATCGTCAACGTGATCGTGAAAGCCATCACCGCGCCTTTCAGCCTGCTGGCCAACGCCTTCGGCGGCGGTGGAGACGAGCTCAGCACCGTGGGCTTTGCCGCCGGCAGCGCCGAACTGGGCCCCGAGGCCAAGGCCGGGCTGGACAAGGTCGCCAAGGCCCTGGCCGACAGGCCCTCGCTCAGGCTCACCGTGGTGGGCACCAGCAGCGTGGAGGCCGAGCGCGAGGGTTTCAAGCGTGAACGGCTGGACGCCCTGGTGCGCGCCGAAAAGCGCCGCATCACCGTGAAGGAGGGCGGCACCACCTCGGCCGCCGTCAGCATCAGCCCGGCCGAATACCCGGCTTTGCTCAAGGAAGTCTACAAACGCGCCGACATGCCCAAGCCGCGCAACCTGATCGGCCTGGCCAGGGACCTGCCCGTGCCCGAGATGGAAAAACTGCTGCTGGCCGACATCCAGGTCAATGACGACGCCATGCGCGAGCTGGCCGTGCAGCGAGGCGTGGCGGTGAAAGATTACCTCGCTTCGCGCGACCTGCCGCCTGAAAGGCTGTTCCTGGGCGCCGCCAAAACCATCCCGCCAGAGGCCAAATGGACGCCCCGCGCGGAGCTGAATTTGGCGATGCCTTAAAAAAGGCGAAAATAGCGCCAGTGCTTTATTGATAAAGCTTTTATGGGCTCCAGGGCCAGTGCGCGCAACGCGGGTTGCGCGGCGCGGCCTCCCATCCACTCCAACACCTGCCGCCCTCCGCAAAGCGTCCCATTCCCGAGGGAGCTTTGTGGCTGGCGACATTTATTTTTTGACCTTGCGCTCCCATGTTTAAATCTTCCAAACCCGACACCCCCGCCGTGAAAACGCCCACCACCAAGCAAGCCGAAGCCCATCCGCTGGACGGCCTGACCGGCGGCGCGTTTTCCGCGCCCACCTCCGGCGAGCGCGCCGCGCGCATCCGCACCTGGCTGGCGACCGAGCCCACGGCCGAGCAGATGGCCGAGGTCTACAAGGACCTCGCCAACCGCGACAAGGGCGCGGCCAAGCCGCTGAAGGAAAAACTCGACGAGATCAAGCGCAGCAAGGGCCAGGAAGCCGTGGCCGCCGAATGGGCCGAGAAGGCCCAGGCGCTGCTGGCCGCTACCAAGCTCAACCTGGCCGATGCCCTGGCCTGGCAGCGCGATGCCGCCAAAGCCGGCGCGCCCCTGTCCAAGGAGCCGCTGGCCGGCCTCAAGGCGCAGCTGGCCGAGCGCGTCAAGACCATTGAAGACCTGCAGCACCGCACCCAGGTGCAGCGCGAAGCCGCCGTGTTGCTGGCCCAGCGCACCGAAGTGCTGTCGCTCAAGCCATGGCGCGATGCCGAAGCCGCCCTCGAATCCCTGCGCGGCGATGTCACGCACTGGCAGTCGCAAGCCGGTGAAATCACGCAAGACGCCAATTGGGCCAGCGTGGACGCCAAATTCCCGCCACTGCTTGACGCATCGCGCGCGCAGTTGCTCGCCGTGTGGGACGCCTTCCAGGGCGCGCTCGCGCAGGCCCAGAAGGCTGCTGAAGATACCGCCGCGCCATTGCCTGCCGTGCCCGTGTGGGCCGACGAATTGCGCGCCGCCCGCGGCCAGGCTCCCGCCGAAGGCGAGGCGCCCGCGCGTGCGCCCAAAGCCAAAATCGACCCGGCCGTGCTCAAGGAAATGCGCGAAAAATCCTCGGCCATCGTGCAGGCCGCGCTGGCCAAGCTTGAGCATGAAGTCACCGAAGGCCACGGCAAGTCCACGCCCAAGGTCGCGGCCGAGCTGCGCCAGGCGCTGAAGGAAAACATCCGCAACATCGACAGCAAGCTCGAGTCCGCCGCGCACGCCGCGCTCACCGCGGCCGGCGAACTCGAAGGCTGGCAGCGCTGGCGCGCCGACCAGATCCGTGAGGAACTGGTCGTCAAGGCCGAAGCGCTGGTGGCCAAGCCGCTGGGCGGACGCAAGCAGCAGGAAGCCCTGCGCGCCATGCGCGAGCAGTGGAAGACCAGCGACCAGGGCGGCACGCCCAACCACGCGCTGTGGAAGCGTTTCGACGACGCCTGCAACGAAGCCCACAAGGTCGTCGAGGCCTGGCTCGAGAAGGTGAAAGAGCAAAGCGAGGCCGTCAAGGCCGAGCGCAAGCTGCTGATCGACGAAGTGCTGGCCTGGGCCGAAGCCAACAAGGGCAACACCGACTGGAAGCATCACATCCGCAGTCTCAACGGCTTTGTCGAGAAATGGCGCGAGGCCGGTCACCTGGGCGAAAAGGCTTTTGCCGAGATCCAGCCCGTGTGGAAGGCCGCCATGGAGCAGGCCGACGCCGCGCTGACCGCTGCGCGCACTGAGAGCATCGCGCGCCGCAAGGCCATGATTGAAGAGGCCGCCGTGCTGGGCGCCGAGCCGCAGCTACGCATAGACGCCGTCAAGTCGCTGCAGCAGCGTTGGCAGCACGAGGCCCAGGCCGTGCCCATCGAGCGCAAGCAGGAACAGAAGATGTGGGATGCTTTCCGCAAGCCCATAGACGACGCCTTCCAGCGCAAGACCGCCGAGCGCGAAAAAGCCGCCGCGGCCCTGGGCGAATACGACCGCATGGTGCTCGAAGCCTCCAAGGCCGTGGAAGCAGCCACCGCCAGCGGCGACGCCCAGAAAATCCACGCCGCCGCCAAGGCGCTCGAAGCCATCGTGCGCGGCCAGGTGCCTGTGGCTGCAGCGCCCGCTGCCGCACCGGCGCCCGTCGCCGCAGCCACGCCTTCCGTGGAGGCCGCGCTGGCCGCATCCGAAAGCGCACCTGTCGCGCCAGCCGGCGAGGCCGCTGAAGCCACACCCGAGGCGCCGGCTGAGCCCGCGGCCGAGGCGGAAGCCGCTGCCGCCGCTGAATTCGCCGAAGCCGGCGAACCGGCCAGCGCGCCCGCCGAGCCGCCATCCGCACCCAAGCCCGCGCCCAAGCCAGTTGTGGCACGGCGCGGTGACGACCGCCCCGGCATGAAAAAGGCCGAGCCAGCGGCTGCGGGCCGCGGCGGCAAGTTCGGTGACCGCAAGGACGCGCGCCCGGGCGGCAAACCCGCCGGCCCGCGGCAGAGCACCGACAACAAATTCGAACCCTACCGCCCCGACCGCGACAGCCGTGACGCCCGCCCGGGCCGTGACGACCGCGGCTCGCGTGGCAGCGACCGGCCGGCCTTTGAAGAGCGCGGCCCGCGCCTGGGCGATGCCGCCTTCCGCGCCCAGCGCGAGGCTTTTGAAGCGGCCAACCAGGCCCTGAAAAAGCTCGCCATGCAGGCGCACGGCGAGGTGCTGACCCACCTGCTCACGGCCTGGGAAAAACGCGACCCGGCGCAACTGCCCAGCGCGCAGGAACTCGGCAAGGCCGTGCCGCCGGCGGTGCGCAGCCGCTGGGTGCAGGCGGTCAGCACGCCTTCGGGCAAGGACGCTTCCGAAGCGTTGCTGCGCCTGGAGATCGCCGCCGATCTGCCCACGCCCGCCGAGCACATCAGCGCGCGCCGCATGCTGCAACTGCAACTGCTGACCAAACGCAACGCGCCCGCGCCGACCGAGACCTGGGGCGAAGACACGGCCCGGGTGCTGGCGGCCGACTTCGACGCCGGCAACGCCAGGCGCGTGCAGAACGTGCTGAAGGCGCTGCTTAAACGATGAGCGGTGTTGCCGCTGCTGTGGCGCTGCCGGAGGAGCGGCAGCAGAGCTTGGGCGAGGAAATCGCCAACAGCGTCAGCCACGGCGTGGCGCTGCTCGCCGCGCTGGCGGCCGCGCCTTTCCTGGTGCTGGCCAGCGCGCGGCAAGGTGATGCCATCGATATTGCGGGCGCCTCGGTGTTCGCTGCCACCATGGTGCTGCTGTATTTCACCTCCATGCTGTACCACGCGCTGCCGGCGGTGCGTGCCGCGCGTGCCAAGAGCGTGTTCCAGGTCCTGGACCACGGCGCGATCTACCTGCTGATTGCCGGCACCTACACGCCGTTCACGCTGGGCGTGCTGCGCGGGCCCTGGGGTTGGACGCTGTTCGGCCTGGTCTGGACCATGGCGCTGGCCGGCGTGGCGGTGAAGGCCGTCGCGGGCATACGCTACCCGCGCGTGTCCACGGCGCTCTACCTCGCGATGGGATGGATTGCCGTGATCGCCGTCAAGCCGATGCTGGAACTCATTCCGGGCTGGGGCCTGTTCTGGCTGGTGGCCGGCGGCCTGTTCTACACCCTGGGCGTGGGCTTTTTCGCCACCGATTCCAGGCTGCGCTACGGGCACTTCATCTGGCACCTGTTCGTGGCGGCCGGCACGGCCTGCCACTGTGTGGCCGTGCTGTATTACGCGGGCTGAAACTCCGCTCTTGGCGCTGCAGGCTTAGCGCGCGGCTTCGATCAAGTGGGCAATTCCGTCGTAGCCCTGCCGACGCGCATGCTGCAGCGCGTTCAAGCCGTCGTGGTCAATCAGCGCGGTGTTCGCGCCCGCCGCCAGCAGCCGCTGGACCACGGCCGTATGCCCCTGCATGGCAGCCAGTATCAAGGGTGTGCGGCCCGCCGCATCGGCCGCATTGAGGGCGGCGCCTTGCTGGAGCAGGCGTTCCACTTGGGGCAGGTTGCCCGCGCGCGCCGCGTTCTGCAACGCGCCCGCCAGTTTGGGTATGCCCGGCGCTTCCTTCAGGAAGAGGGCCTCTGGCGGGCTTTGCCTTTCCCGCTTCTCTTGCGGCGCCGCGGCGGCACGCGCGGCTGCGGCGGGTGCCGCCGCAGCGGGCGCGGCGGGCGCAGGCGCAGCCACAGGAGCAGAGGGCTGGACCGCTGCGGCGGGAGGTGCGGCCTGCTGCGCAGGTGCCGGGGAGGCTGCCAGCCCGCCCWTCACGGTCTCTGACCGGCGTACAGATCGATCGGGCAGCAGGTTTTCCTGTGCGGCGGCGGTCTCCGGCGCGGGTGGCGGCGGGGCCGCCGGTGAAGGCGCCGGGCTTGGCGGGGGCGGCCGCGCAGCTTCGGCTTCCGCCTTGGGTGCCGTCGAGCCGCTGAAGGACGGCTGGGTTGTGGATTTTTTCGCCGCGGGTGCGACGGGTGCGGGGGGCGCTTTCGGTTCTGCTGGAGGACCTTCAGTTTGCCTGGCTTTGGCGCTGCGGCTGCCAGCCTGGGGTGCTTGCGGCGCTGCAGCATCCGCGGCCGCCGGGGCCGGTGGGGTGGATGGGGCCGTAGCCGCTGCCGGTGGTGCGCTCGCGCTGGGCTGGCCGAAGGCCAGGTCTTTTTCCTCGTCCGTGCCGCGGTCGAATTGCAGCACCAGCAGCCCGGTCAGGCCGGCCAGCGCGAGGCTGGCCAGGGCGGAGATTTTCCAGCGCGACTGGTTGGCGGCGGGGGGGGTGGGAGCGGTGTTGCCAGTGGCCTGGGTTTGCCGGCCGGCAGCGATCACCATCTGCGCATGGGCGCGCACCGCATCCCGCACGTGCGCGCCGGGCCGGCGCGCATCCTGCGCGCTGGCTTCGCGGTAGCGCTGCGTCAGCTCATCGCTGCGGTCAGGCTCTGTCATGCAAACTCCTGTAGCTGCTGGCGCAGGCTGTTTCGTGCATAGCGCAGGCGGCTTTTTGCGGTCTCGAAATTCACGCCGGTGGCGGCGGCGATCTCCTCCACGCTGAGGCCGGCTTCGGCCTGCAGCAGGAAGGCCTCGCGCTGTTCGCGGGGCAGGCGCTCGACCGCGGCAATCAAGGCCGCCGCCTGCTCGCTGGACTCCAGCCGGCGCAAGGGGCCGAAGCCCGAATCGGCGGCCAGCGTGTCGCCCAGGCCGGGGCTCTCGCCGCCTTCACCGTCGTCACCGCCGTTGCCGTCAATGCTCACATGGTGCCGCGCGGTGCGAAAGTAATCAATCAGCCGGTTGTGCGCCATGGTGAACAGCCAGGTCTTGAAGCGCGCAGACACCTTGTAGGTGGGTGYGCTGCGGGCCACCGCAAACCACACGTCCTGCAGCAGGTCGTCAGCCACCGCCTGCACCCGCACGCTGCGAAACACATAACGCCACACGCCGAGCTCGTGGCGCGCGTAGAGCGCATCGAAAGCCGTGATGTCGCCTGCCGCATAGCGCAGCATCAGCGATTCGTCGCTGTCTTCGGCTGCGTCGTCGGACGGGGGCGCACTGGGCATGCGCCAGATTATCACGGCGCGGCGGCGGCATTTCTTCAGTACCGGCGCAGTGGTGGATCTGGGACATAGGATGCGTTGCCTGATTCCGGGAAAGGATTGGGATTGGGAATCGTCGGTGCTGATTCGCGGATCACACCGGCAGCAACCAGGTTCTCGCGGCTGTCGTAACGGATGCGGATCACCTCGTTGGGCTGGGCCTGCAGGCGCGCGAAGCTGGTGTGCGACACCACCGAGCTTTCGCGGGCGCCGTGGCCGGTTCCCAGCTTGGGCGCCGGCATCGGGGCGGCCTGCTGTTTCCTGAGCGCGCCCTCGGCGGAAGCTGACGCGTCCGCGCCGCCCATGATGCGCTCGGCCAGTGATTCCGCTGCGGGGGCCGCCGGGGCTGGGGCGCTGCGCAGGCTGGCGGGTGCGTCGGCCTCGCGTTCGCTGCGGTCGCGACTGGAATAGGCGGGCGCCTGGGCCACCGGCTCGGGCAGCCGTTCGCGAAAGAGCGCCACGCCGATCACGCCGACGTTGGCCGGCCTGCTGGTGCGGCCGGCGTAAGAGTCTCCGAGCGCGGAAAACTCGAAGGCCGCGACTTCGCTGCTGCTTTTGCGCCAGCCCGTCACCTGGTATTGCTGCCAGGGTGAAAACACATAACCGGTCTGGTCCCAGGCGGCGGTTTCGCCGCTCAGCACGTTGACGCCGTCGACGGCGGTCACGGCCAGCACCCGCTCGCCGAGCTTGTTGCGCACGGCGATCGCGTATTTGGCGCCGTACTGGCCGGCCACCCAGTAGTCGCCGCGGTGGTAGTACAGCGGCAGCGTGGCGCCGGTGTTGCGGTCTATCACGGTGATGTCGGCCAGGCGTCCGACGGCTTGCGCCGGCGGGGCCCAGGCGGACAAGGCCAGCAGGAGGGAAGCGGGGAGGAGATGGGGTTTCATGGGGGCTCCGGAAGGTAGTGGAGCCCTATGAAACGAAGCAGGCGGGGGAAAGGGGTTAAGGAGCGGTAGGAAGATGTCTAGAGCCGCTTGGAAAACCCCGGAAACGGGGCTTCGGTGCCGTTTTCACCTGTTATTTGGCGGGAATGAAGAATTTATCGAACAACATCGTCATCGGCGCGAAATCCTGGGTGAAACGTTCGCGGTTGACGAAGTAGGCCTCGCAGGCCACGGCGAAAAACTCGGCCGGGGAGCCCGCGCCGTAGTCGTCCAGCCACGGCGGCGCGGCGCCGAAGCGCTTGGCCATGGCGACTTTTTCGCAAAACTCGTCAAAGGCCGGCTGCATCACCGAATGCCATGCGCTCAGCGCGCTGCGGGTGGGGAGAGGCGGGCAGCCGTCGGCCGCGCCGTCGCGCATGTCGATCTTGTGGATGAATTCGTGGATCACGACGTTGTGCCCGTGCTCGGCCGCGCCGCCCGCGGCGGCGACCTCCTGCCAGCTCAAGGTGACGGGGCCGCCGTCCATGGCTTCGCCCAGCAGGGTTTCGCTGTAGCGGTGCACCACGCCGGCCTGGTCGGTGACTTCGCGGCGCGCCAGCATGGCGCCGGGGTGCACCACGATGCCCTTGAAGTCGTCATACCAGCGCAAGCCCAGGTGCAGAACCGGCAGGCAGGCCTGCGCGGCGATCGCCACGGCCATTTCGTCGGTGACCTGCAGGCCGTGGGCGCCGGTGAACTCCTTTTGTTTGAGGAATTTCCCGGCCATTTCGTGCAGCTGCTGCAGTTCGGTCACCGGGCGGCGGGCCAGGAAGGGGAACTGCAGCAAGGTGTCCATCCACAGGGTGTCGGGAATGGTCTTGGTGGGGGCGCTCTGGCGCCCCAGCGTTCGTAACCAGTTCAGCATGGGGTGGGTGTCTTGGTCAGGGGCAAGGCGAAAAACAAAAAATGAAAAGAAGTCAGCACAGGGCAATGCGCTGCAAGCCGCCGGCGCCCAGGCGCAGCACATCGGCGCGCGGCACAGGGGCGGCCAGGTCCCAGTCGCTGAGCACCACGCGCGAGAGGCCGTCGCCCAGATCGTGCAGCGCCGGCTTGTGGGTGTGGCCGTGGATCAGCGTGGGGGCCTTGGCCGCGCGCAGCCACTGGCGGGCGGCCTCGGCATCGACGTCTGCATAGGACGCGCCTGATTGCTTGCGCGCCTCGCTTTGCCGGCGCAGCGCGCGCGCGATGTCCTGGCGCTCGGCCAGCGGCTTGGCCAGGAAGGCGTGCTGCCACTCGGGGCTGCGCACCTGCCGGCGGAATTCCATGTAGTCGGTGTCGTCAAGGCACAGGGCATCACCGTGCGAGAGCAGCCAGCGCCGGCCCGAGCCCGCGGGAAACTCAAGCACGGTCGGGTCGTGCAGCAAGGTGGTGTTGCACAGGTCCATCAGGGTCTGGCCGACCAGGAAGTCGCGGTTGCCGTGCATGAAGAACAGCGCCAGCCGCCCGGCTGCTTCGCCCATGGCCTGCGCGCAGCGCGCATCAAAAGCGGCGGCGGGAGAAGCCAGATCTTCACCGACGGCATCGTCGCCGACCCAGACTTCAAACAGGTCGCCCAGGATGAAGACCGCGTCGGCGGGCGTGCTTTCCAGGTAATGCCGCCAGGCCTCGAAGGTGGCCGGTTCGCCGGCCTGCAGGTGCAGGTCGGAAATGAAATCGACCGTGCGCCAAGACGGCGGCGCCAAAAGCTCCGCGATCTGGGGGACGGCCTGGGGGGTGTTCACCGGCGGCTGGGCTCAGTCCAGCGAGATGGCTCTCTGGATGATCACGTCTTCCATCGGGACGTCGTCATGAAAGCCTTTGCGGCCGGTCTTGACGGCCTTGATCTTGTCGACCACGTCGGTGCCGGCAATCACCTTGCCGAACACGGCATAGCCCCAGCCCGAAGCGCTGGGTGCGGTGTGGTTCAGGAAGCCGTTGTCGGCCACGTTGATGAAGAACTGTGAACTGGCCGAGTGCGGCGCGTTGGTGCGAGCCATGGCAACGGTGTAGTTGTCGTTCTTCAGCCCGTTGTTGGCTTCGTTCTCGATTTCGCCGTCGGTGGGCTTTTGTTTCATGCCGGGTTCGAAACCGCCGCCCTGCACCATGAAGCCGGGGATCACGCGGTGAAACACGGTATTGGCGTAGTGGCCCTTCTTGACGTAGTTCAGGAAGTTGGCGACGGTCTTGGGCGCCTTGGCGTCGTCCAGCTCCAGTGTGATGACGCCGTATTCGGCGATGTGCAGTTCGACTCTGGGTTTGCTCATGATGGTGTCCTGTAGGGGAAGGTCAATGAATGAATTAATTGACGAGGGTTGCTGATTTGATGAGGACCGGCGTTTTGGGAACGTCGGTCGGGAAGGGACCGCCCGCGCCTGTCGGCACCGACTTGATTTTGTTGACGACGTCCATGCCGCTGACGACCTTGCCGAACACGGTGTAGCCGTAGAGCTGGGGCGCGTTGACGAGTTGCGCGCGCGGCGTGTTTTCATAGACGCGGCCCTGGTACTCGAATTTGGGCACCGGGTCGCCGGGCGGGATGACGGTGGGGTTCAGGAAATCGTTGTCTTGCACGTTGATGAAGAACTGCGACGAGGCCGAATTGGGGTCGTTGGTGCGCGCCATGGCCAGGGTGCCGACGACGTTCTTGGGGCCGCCCTTGGCGAGCGCCTCGCGGCCCTCATGCGGCACCGGCGGGCGCGTCTTCTTCTCGGCGTAGGTGGCGTCGTAGCCGCCGCCCTGCACCATGAAGTTGCTTATCACGCGGTGAAAAATCGTGCCGTCGTAGTGCTTGTCCTTGACGTACTGGAGGAAATTTTCAACGGTCTTGGGGGCTTTGTCGGGGTAGACCTCGACCATGAAGTCGCCTTCGCTGGTGACGAACTTGACCTTGGGCGCGCTTTGCGCGAGCGCCGGGCCGGCCGCGAAGGCCAGGCCTGCCGCGGCTGCGGCCAGCAAGGCGCGGCGCAGGGGCAAAAAGGCGGGGTGAACTGCCATCAAATGGTTCCTTCAAAGAATATTTTCCACTGGCTGCCCTGGCGGATCCAGTACTGGCGTTTGGTGCGGCCTGTCTTGGCGCCTTTGACCAGTTCGCCAAAGGTTACCACCATCGTGTCGGTGCTGTCGGTCCAGCGCAGGTAAGACACGTCCTTGAGCTGGATGTCGCGCCCGCCCAGTTGTTTGATCTCGGTCTGCAGGGCCGGTGTCCATTCGGCCAGGGTCTTGCCGTAGCTCGTGAAGTCGGGGGCGTACCAGGCGGTGAGCCTGGCGATGTCGCCGCTGGACTTGGCGCTGTGCCAGCCCTGCAGCACGCTTTCAAAGGACTTGCTATCGGCCGTGAGCGATTGCGGCGCCACCCATTTGAGGTTGTGCGCGATGACGACGGGCGTGCTGCGCACCTCGACGGTGCGGATGATGCGCTCCAGGTCGGGGTTGGCCAGCACCACGCAGCCGTCGGTGGACAGCGGCGCCCGCGAAAATTGCGCCGGCGGCGTGCCGTGCAGCCAGATGCCGCCGCCGGTTTTGCCGCGCTTGACGTCGAGCTGGTTGGGGTAGTTGATGGGCAGCGCGCCCGAGCCGTAGAAGTCGCGCAGCGATTTTGGGTTCAGGTTGCTGGTGATGAAGTACACCCCGACCGGCGTGCGCAGGTCGCCTTCGACGGATTTTTCGATGCCGGACTTGCCGACCGAGATGTAGTAGTCGGCCACCAGTTTGATGCCGGTGGCGGTGTTTTCAAACAGGTACAGGCGCGACCTGGAGGCGTCGACGGCGATCGCGTGCTTGTTGCGTGGCGACAGGACCAGGAACTGCGAGGGTACGGTGCCCGGCGCCGGGCGCTCGCGCAGCGCGCGCAGCCGCAGCAGCGACTCCTGGCGCAGCTCAGCCAGCAACGGGGCCGCGGCTTTGCTGGCGGTGATTTCGGGCAAGTCACCGGGCGCGCGCAGCGGGCGCGTGAAGCCGGCCAGCAGGTCGCCGTAGACCAGTTGCGCGAGCTGGAAGTTGGGGTGGTCCTTGACCAGGTTTTCGGCCTTGCGCAACGCTTCGCGCGGATTGGCCTGGCCTATCAGTTTGTAGATTTCAATCAGCCGGGCTTCGGCTTCGCCGTCGCGCGGCTCGCGTTGCGGCGAGGCGGTCGCGCGCGCCGTGGCCTTGGTGGCGGCCTCTGCGCGTGCGGGCGCAAGCGCCGGCACCAGGCAAGGGGCCATGAAAAAAAGGGCTGTGAGCACCTTCTTCATGCTGGTTTCCAAAGCGGGTTGCCGGCCGGTGAAGAGGAGGCGAGGACGGGCAGGGCAATACACGGGGGTCAGGTCGGCCGCCGGCGATCAACCGCCTGTGGATTCCTTGACGATCACCCAGCGATCACCGACCTTGGCGAGGTCCAGGGTCTTGCGGCTGGAGATGTTCAGCGAATCGGCGCTGTAGTCCTGTTTGAACCTGGCCGTGGCCTTGGCGCCCTGCACCGTGACGGACAGGCTGGATAGCTTCACGTTGATTTTGGATTTGCCGACGATGCGCGCGCGGCGGTCTTCTTCCCAGGCTTTGCGGGCCTGCTTGCCGGGCGGGTCGAAACTCTGGCCGTAGCTGCCGAGGTAGCCGCTCATGTCCTTGTTGGACCAAGCCTGGGCCCRGGCGTGCACGGCGGCTTCGACTTCTTTCTCGGAGCCGGTTGCGGCGGCAGGCGCTGGCGTGGGAGCCGGGGCCGGTGTTGCGGCGGGGGCTGGCACTACAACGGGAGTAGTTGCGGCAGGCGCGGGCTTGGCGGCCGGTGCGGCCGACACCGGGCCGGAAGCCTGCGCGCCGGCGGCGGGTTTGGCGGCGGCTTGCGGCTGGGCCTTGGCGTCGGCGGAGAACAGGTTGCGGATCAGGGCCAGCTTGGGCGGGACGGCCGCATTGCCGCCGTCCAGCTGCAGCGCCTTGCTGTAAGCCTGGCTGGCCAGGCGGGCATAGACGTCGCCGAGGTTTTCGTGCGCGGTGGCGTAGCTGGGGTTGGTGCGGATGGCCATTTCCAGCGCSGCGCGGGCCTTGTCRAACTGGCTCTGGCCGGCGTACAGGACGGCCATGTTGTTGTAGGGCTCGGGGAGTTCGGGATAGTCTTCGGTGATCTTGGTGAAGGTGGTGATCGCGTCGTTGGTCTTGCCGGTTTCGGTCTGGATCACGCCTTTGAAGAAACGCATCTGCGGGTCGCGCGGTTTGCTGGCGAGGTACTGGTCGACCTTGGCGAGTGCCTCGGGATACTGGCCGGCGCGCATCAGGCGGCTGACATCCGCGTAGTCGTCGGCGTGGGCCGCGGACATCGACAGTGCGGCCGCCACCACGAGCAGGCGCAGCGCGGCTGACAGGGGTTTGCGTTTTAAAAAGTTTTGCGTGGGCATAAGAACTCTCGCTATTGTTTTGGGTCCCCTGGGGCCGTTTGATGGCCATGGGCAGAAAATCGCTCCAAACAGCCCGGCTTTCAGGTGGCCGAAGAGGCCGCTGAATGTTGTCCATCGGGCTGGATATACTGGCTGATTGTAGCTGAGGGGGTATAGTCCATGGCCGCCCGGATTCCGTACTTTTCCTTTTTATCGCACGTTTTGGCGCGTACGCCGATCGGCCCTTGCCCGCCCCCGGCATCCGTGAGATAAACCTTCCTGTTTCCTTGTCCGACCGATAGTCGGTTTTCGACCGACGTCTCCCGCCACCCCAATTTTCATGAGCCTTCGCATTTACAACACGCTGTCGCGTGCCGTGGAAGAATTTTCCCCCCTGGAACCCGGCCATGTGCGCATGTATGTCTGCGGCATGACGATTTACGACCTGTGCCACATCGGCCATGCGCGCATGATGATGGCCTTCGACGTGGTGCAGCGCTGGTTCAAGGCCAGCGGCCTGCGCGTGACCTATGTGCGCAACATCACGGACATCGACGACAAGATCATCAAGCGGGCGGTCGAGCGCGGCATCACCATCCGGGCGCTGACCGACGAGATGATCGAAGCYATGCACAAAGACATAGGCGCGCTGGGCATGGAGCCGCCGTCGCTCGAGCCGCGCGCCACCGAGTACGTGCCGCAGATGCTGGCCATGATCGGCACCCTGGAGAAAAAGGGACTCGCTTACCGCGGCTCCAGCGGCGACATGAATTATTCGGTTCGCAAGTTCCCGGGCTACGGCAAGCTCTCCGGCAAGTCGCTGGACGAGTTGCGGGCCGGCGAGCGCGTGGCCGTGCTGGACGGCAAGGACGACCCGCTGGACTTCGTGCTCTGGAAAAGCGCCAAGCCCACCGAACCCGATGACGCCAAATGGAACAGCGACTACGGCCCCGGCCGTCCCGGCTGGCACATCGAGTGCTCGGCCATGAGCTGCCAGACCCTGGGCGAGACCTTTGACCTGCACGGCGGCGGCGCCGACCTGCAGTTCCCGCACCACGAAAACGAGATCGCCCAGAGCGAGGGCGCGAACGGCAAGCCGCTGGCCCGCTTCTGGGTGCACAACGGCTTTGTGCGCGTGGACAATGAAAAAATGTCCAAGTCGCTGGGCAACTTCTTCACCATCCGCGAAGTGCTGACCCAGTACGACGCCGAAACCATCCGTTTCTTCCTGGTGCGCACGCATTACCGCAGCGCCCTCAACTACAGCGACGCCCACCTGGACGACGCCCGCAACGCGCTCAAGCGCCTGTACACCGCGCTGGCCGGGGTCACGGCGGACGCTGTCGCCATCGATTGGGCCAACCCGTTTGCTGCCCGCTTCAAGGCGGCCATGGACGAGGATTTCGGCACGCCCGAGGCGGTGGCCGTGCTGTTCGACCTGGCCGGCGAAGTCAACAAGACGCGCTCGCCTGGGCTGGCGGGGCTGCTCAAGAGCCTGGGCGCCTGCCTGGGCCTGCTGCAGGGCGAGCCCGGCGCTTACCTGCAGGCCGGTGCCGGCCTGGACGAGGCCAGCATCCAGGGCCTGATCGCGCAGCGCGCCGCCGCCAAGGCCGCCAAAAACTTCGCCGAAGCCGACCGTATCCGCCAGGATTTGCTGGCCCAGGGCATTGTGCTCAAGGACTCCGCCGCAGGCACCACCTGGGAGGCCCAGTCGTGACCTTTGACTACACGCGCGGCCGCGAACCCTTGTCAACCCCGCAGACATTGCGCAGGGCGCCATGAAGCAGGTCGTCAAAAGCGGCCCCGCCAGTGCCGAGCTGGCCGACGTGCCGGGCCCGGTCGCCGCGGTTCCCGCCTACTGGGCCGAGGCCTGCAAGCACCTGGTCAAAAAAGACCGGGTCATGAAGCGGTTGATCCCGCAGTTCGGCGACGCCTGCCTGCAGGCCCGCGGTGACGCCTTCGGCACCCTGGCGCGCAGCATCGTGGGACAGCAAATCTCGGTCAAGGCCGCGCAGACCGTCTGGCACCGTTTTCAGGCCCTGCCCAAAAAAATGACGCCGGCCAACGTGCTCAGGCTCAAGGTCGACGACATGCGGGCCGCGGGTCTGAGCTCGCGCAAGGTCGAATACCTCGTCGACCTGGCCATCAACTTCGATGCCGGCACGGTGCACGTGAAGGACTGGCAGTCCATGGACGATGAGGCCATCATCGCCGAGCTGGTGGCGATCCGCGGCATCGGCCGCTGGACGGCCGAGATGTTTTTGATTTTTTACCTGATGCGTCCCAACGTCCTGCCGCTGGACGACGTCGGCCTGATCAGCGGCATCAGCCAGAACTATTTTTCCGGCGAATCGGTCAGCCGCAGCGACGCGCGCGAGGTGGCCGCCGCCTGGGCGCCGTACTGCAGTGTCGCAACTTGGTATATTTGGCGCTCTTTGGACCCATTACCGGTCCTGGGTACCCCCGCGGGTACCGAGCAGATTTAAGTTTCAGGAAGCCTTGAGGAGCAGCACATGGCGAAGAAGACCTTTCTTGATTTCGAGCAACCGATCGCGGAGCTCGAAGGAAAAATCGAAGAACTGCGCTACGTACAAACCGAGTCCGCCGTCGACATCTCCGAAGAGATCGACCAACTGGCCAAAAAGAGCCAGCAACTCACCAAAGATATCTACAGCGACCTGACGCCCTGGCAAATCACCAAGATTGCCCGCCACGCCGAGCGTCCCTACACCCTGGACTACATCAACGAAATCTTCACCGATTTCGTGGAGCTGCACGGCGACCGGCACTTCTCCGACGACCTCTCCATCGTCGGCGGCCTGGCCCGTTTCAACGGCACCGCCTGCATGGTGCTGGGCCACCAGAAGGGCCGCGACACCAAAGAGCGCGGCCTGCGCAATTTCGGCATGAGCAAGCCCGAGGGCTATCGCAAGGCGCTGCGCCTGATGAAAACCGCCGAGAAGTTCAAGCTGCCGGTGTTCACCTTCGTCGACACGCCCGGCGCCTACCCCGGCATCGACGCCGAGGAGCGCGGCCAGTCCGAGGCGATCGGCCGCAATATCTTCGAAATGGCGCAGCTCGAAGTGCCCATCATCACCACCATCATCGGCGAAGGCGGCTCCGGCGGTGCGCTGGCCATTTCGGTGGCCGACCAGGTTGTCATGCTGCAGTACTCGATTTACTCCGTCATCAGCCCTGAAGGCTGCGCCTCCATCCTCTGGAAGACCTCCGACAAGGCGCAGGAGGCCGCTGAGGCGCTGGGCATCACCGCGCACCGGCTCAAGGCCCTGGGCGTGATCGACAAGATCGTCAACGAGCCCGTGGGCGGCGCGCACCGCGACCACAAGCAGATGGCGGCTTTCCTCAAGCGGGCCCTCAACGACGCCTTCCGCCAGGTCAGCGACCTGAAGGTCAAGGAACTGCTGGACCGCCGCTATGAACGCCTGCAAAGCTATGGCCGTTTCACCGACACCAAAGCCGACGCCAAATAAGCCGGCTGGCTGCGCGCCAGGCACGGCGTGAGCAACCCCAACCCGGCGCTGGCAGCGCTGGACTCCCTTGATCCCGTTTTTCCGCTGGGCGTGGCCTACAGCGGCGGCGCCGATTCCACGGCCTTGCTGCTGGCGGCCGTGCAACGCTGGCCAGGGCGGGTCACGGCCCTGCACATCCATCACGGCCTGCAGGCCGCCGCCGAGGAATTTGTGCGCGTGTGCGAAGCCACTTGCGCGCGCCTGAACGTCCCGCTTGAGGTGCTGCGTGTGCAGGCCGGCAACGCGGCCGGCCAGAGCCCCGAGGATGCCGCGCGGCTGGCGCGTTACGCCGCGCTGGCGCAGGCCGCCACCGAAAAAGGCCTGTCCGCTGTGCTGCTGGGCCAGCATGCCGACGACCAGGTCGAGACCCTGCTGCTGGCCTTGAGCCGCGGTGCGGGCCTGCCGGGCCTGGCCTCGATGGCGGCGCGCTTTGAGCGCGGTGGTGTGCTGTTCCTGCGGCCGCTGCTGCAAATTCCCGCGGCGGCGTTGCGGGGCTGGCTGGTCGAACAGAAAATCCCGTTTGTCGACGACCCGACCAACAGCGACGAGCGCTACACCCGCAACCGCATCCGCGCCCGCCTGTTGCCGGCCCTGGCCGAATCCTTTCCGCAGTTTCGTGAAACCTTCGCCCGCAGCGCCCAACATGCCGCCCAGGCGCAGGCTTTGCTGGCCGAGTTGGCCCGCGAAGACCTGGCGCGCGTCGGCGCACCGCCCGCCATCGCAGCGCTGCAGGCGCTTTCCGCGCCGCGCCAGGCCAATGTGCTGCGCCACTGGCTGCTGGAGTCCCACGGCGCCACGCCCAGCGCCGCGCAGCTCGAGCAATTGCTCTCGCAGATTGCCGCCTGCAGCACGCGCGGGCACCGCATTCATCTCAAGGTGGCGATGGGCCACGTCACGAGGGCCGGCGCGGTGCTGCGCTACGAGGCGGCGGCTGATAAGCCCGCTTAACCAGCTAGTAGTCCTAGGTATAATTGAAGGCTTTGCTGGCGCCGCAGAGCCGCTAAAAGCCTGTCAAACAGCGCTTTTTGCCGGTAACAGCCACCAAAAAATCCGCAATAACTTCCTGATTGACCCCCTGAAAATGGCATTGATCGTTCATAAATACGGCGGCACGTCGATGGGCTCGACAGAGCGTATCCGCAACGTGGCCAAACGCGTGGCCAAGTGGGCGCGGGCCGGCCACCAGATGGTCGTCGTCCCCAGCGCCATGAGTGGCGAAACCAATCGCCTGCTGGGCCTGGCCAAGGAACTGGCGCCTGCCAAAGCCGGCGATGCCTACAGCCGCGAACTAGACGCCCTGGCCGCTACCGGCGAGCAGGCCTCCAGCGCGCTGCTGGCCATTGCGCTGCAGGCCGAGGGCATGCAGGCCGTGAGCTATGCCGGCTGGCAGGTCACCATCAAGACCAACAATGCCTACACCAAGGCCCGCATCGAGTCCATTGACGACGAACGCGTGCGCGCCGACCTCGATGCCGGCAAGGTCGTCATCATCACCGGCTTCCAGGGCGTGGACGAGGGCGGCAACGTCACCACGCTGGGCCGCGGCGGCTCCGACACCTCGGCGGTGGCCATCGCCGCGGCGCTCAAGGCCCACGAATGCCTGATCTACACCGACGTCGACGGCGTCTACACCACCGACCCGCGTGTGGTGCCCGAGGCGCGGCGCCTGCACACCGTGAGCTTCGAGGAGATGCTGGAGATGGCCTCCATGGGCTCCAAGGTGCTGCAGATCCGCTCGGTGGAATTCGCCGGCAAGTACAAGGTGCCGCTGCGCGTGCTGTCCAGCTTCACCGAGTGGGACATCGACATCAACGAAGAGGCCAAGTCAGGCACTTTGATCAGCTTTGAGGAAGACGAAAACATGGAACAAGCCATCGTATCGGGCATCGCTTTCAACCGCGATGAAGCCAAAATCTCCGTGCTCGGCGTGCCCGACACCCCCGGCATCGCCTACCAGATCCTGGGCGCCATCGCCGACGCCAACATCGAAGTCGACGTCATCATCCAGAACATCAGCAAGGACGGCAAGACCGACTTCAGCTTCACCGTCCACCGCAACGACTACTCCAAGGCCGTCGACCTGCTCAAGACCCAAGTCGTCCCCAAGCTGGGCGCGCAGGAAGTCACCGGCGATGCCAAGATCTGCAAGGTCAGCATCGTCGGCATCGGCATGCGCAGCCACGTCGGCATCGCCAGCAAGATGTTCCGCGTGCTGAGCGAGGAAGGCATCAACATCCAGATGATCTCCACCAGCGAAATCAAGACCTCCGTTGTCATCGACGAGAAGTACATGGAACTCGCGGTGCGGGCCCTGCACAAGGCTTTTGACCTGGACCAGCCTTCCGCCTGAAAATGGCCGGGAAGTCGTGAGATAATCGATTTATTGGAAACGTGACCGAGTGGCCGAAGGTGCTCCCCTGCTAAGGGAGTATGGGGTGTAGAGCCTCATCGAGGGTTCGAATCCCTCCGTYTCCGCCAAGACTACCGACTCTCTCCCGCATGGGGCAGAGTCGGTTTTTTTTGCCCGTCTGATTCCGCCGTCAGATATCGGCCGATGAATTCTCTTCCGGGCGCATCCCTACAAAGGCATCGGATCCATCCGACAGACCGCGGCCCGGCCGTGAATATCGTAGAGCTTGCAAATCATCCAGCGCGTACCTGTTTGAAGGAGGCTTCCATGGCTGAGCTAATTGCCCGGGCGGAGATGCTCATCCGGCGTCCTGCACCAGACGTATTCAACGCCTTCGTCCAACCCGAACTCATCAAAAAGTTCTGGCTGAAAGACACCACCGGCCCGCTCAGCGAGGGCGCCCAGGTCGAGTGGCAATTCATGGTGCCCGGCGCCACGGAACGTGTGCAGGTCACAGCCTTCGATGCGCCGCGCCGCATCGCCTTTACCTGGTCCGAGGGCGGGCTGGACGTCGACATGACCTTCTCCGAGGAGYGGCCAGGCATCACGACCGCCGGCGTGGAGGTCCGGGGCTTTGGGCGCGACGGCGGCACGGATCCGGTGGTCAATGCCACTGAGGGATTCAGCATTGTCTTGTGCGACCTGAAGGTTCTTCTCGAAACGGGGGCTTCGCTTAGCCTGGTGAAAGACAAGGCGGAGTTGATAGGCCGTGCCCGCGGCGCCTGACCCTTCCATTGCACGGGCACCAGGCGCGTAAAGCCCGCCCACTGGCGCAGTGCAGCAGTGCACAAAATCTTACGGTTCTGTCAGCGCCAGGCTGAAGCCGGGACATGGATTTTTCCCACGCCCACCCTTGTGCGGCTGGGGAGAATCAAAGTATGTCCAAGCTCCGCCCGCAGAAAACCCTCAAATTGCCCTCCGATAAAAGAGGCTGGGGTATGGCGCAGCTCGCCGGGCTGCTGGCCATCATCGCGCTGGTCTTCTCGGTGTGTGTGGTCGCCTATGTGGCCATGCAATTGTTGTAGGCCGGGTGCGTCTGAATTTTCGGCGGCCTGCCTCAACCTGCCGATACCAGCGAAGCCGCGAGTTGGCCCACCCTGGCCAGCGTAGCATCACGCTGCGCCGCCGCTTGTTTCGTCTCCGTAAGGTAGGCCGCCACCAGCAAAGGCGCGCGTCCCCCTGGCGGCCATAGCAGGCCCACGTCGTTGGTGGAGCCGCGAGCGCCGGACCCGGTCTTGTCGCCGACGCGCCAGCCGTGCGGCAGCAGGGCGCGCAGGCGGCGATCACCGGTGGTGTTGCCTTGCAGCCATTGAACGATCAGCTGGCGCGACGCGTCCGACAGCGCCGTGCCCAGCGTGAGCTTGCGCATGGTCTCCAGCATGGCCTCGGGCGTCGTGGTGTCGCGCGGGTCGCCAGGCGCCGATTCGTTGAGCTCGGGCTCTATGCGATCCAGCCGCGTCACGCTGTCACCCAGGCTGCGCAAATAGGCTGTGAGCCCGGCCGGGCCGCCGAAGCTGGCCAGCATCAGGTTGGCGGCGGCGTTGTCGCTGACGACGATGGACGCCTCGCACAGCGCCGCCATGGGCAGGCCTTGCGGGCCTATATGCAGCTGTGTGGTGGGCGAGTGGGGCAGGATGTCGCCGGCCGAGATGGGGATTCTGCGTGCCAGTTGCTCCTGGCCCGTATCAACGCGGTGCAGCACCAGGGCGGCCGCCAGCAGCTTGAAGGTGCTGCACAGGGGAAAGTGTTCACCGGCGCGGTAGCCGTACCTGGCGCCGCTACCGGTGTCGAGGATAGAAACGCCCAGCCGGCCGCCGCTGGCCTGTTCGATGGCGGCCAGGCGCTGGGTGACGGCGGCCGGGCTGGTATTGGCGGGACTGGTATCGGCGCCCAATGATTTCTGGGTGTAAGCGGACAGACCTGCCGCAGCCAAAAATCCGCCCAATGCGCCTGAAAATTGCCGTCTTTGCATGAGTTTTCCTCTGAAATTGATAAACAAGGCCGTGACGATAACAAGGGCCTGGTGAGAGGGCAATCGGCAATAATCGAGGTCATCCATAAGTAAATCTGGGGCTAAAACGGCTATGCATCTTCCTCTCAATGCGCTGCGCGCCTTCGAAGTGTCGGCCCGGCACCTGAGCTTTACCCGCGCCGCCGACGAGCTGAACGTGACGCAGACCGCCATCAGCCAGCATGTGAAGAACCTCGAGGAGCGCATGGGCGTGCCGCTGTTTCGCCGCCTGCCGCGCGGGTTGGCGCTGACCGACGAGGGCCTGGCGTTATTGCCGGTGCTTGCGGAGTCCTTCGGCCGCATGGGCTCGGTGCTGGAGCAGTTCAAGGATGGGCAATTCCGCGAAGTGCTGACGGTGGGCGCTGTGGGCACCTTTGCCGTGGGCTGGCTGATTCCGCGCCTGTGCGACTTCCAGCGGGCCCACCCCTTCATCGACTTCCGCCTCTTCACCAACAACAACCGGGTCGACCTGGCCGGCGAAGGCCTGGACTATGCGATCCGCTTCGGCGACGGCGCCTGGCACGGCACCGAGGCCGAGCCCTTGCTGGCGTCACCCTTGTCGGCCGTGTGCTCGCCCGCGATAGCCCAGGGCTTGCGCCAGCCCGCCGACCTGGCCCGGGAACTGCTGCTGCGCTCCTACCGGGCCGATGAATGGGCGCGCTGGTTTGCCGCGGCCGGTGCCGCCTGCCCGCTGGTCAGGGGCGTGGTGTTTGATTCGTCTCTCACCATGGCCGAGGCGGCGGCGCAGGGCGCCGGCGTGGCGCTGCTGCCGGTGAGCATGTTCGCGCGCGAACTGCGCGGCGGGCGCCTGGTGCGGCCGTTCGCGGTGGAGATAGAAACCGGCGGCTACTGGCTGACCCGGCTCAAATCGCGGCGGGCCACGGCCGGCATGCGCATCTTCAGGGACTGGCTGCTGGCGGCAGCCGCGGCCGAGGTGTGATTTGCCGGCGCGCCGGCCTCACCACCGCGTGGAGCCCGCGACCCGCTCGACTTCCTCGAGTGCGTAGCGGGTGAACTCCTCAATCTCGTTGGATTTGTCGAACACCGCATCGGCGCCTATGGCCAGGCAGCGTTCGCGCACCGCGGGTGTGGCGTAGTTGGTGAGCACAATCACCTTTTGCCGCAGGTCCCTCTCGCGGCAATTCATCACCACGCCCAGGCCGCTGCCCTCGAGCAGGAACAGGTCCACGATGGCGAGGTCCCAGGAGGCCTTGTTGCCCTTGAGCCACTGAACGGCTTCGGTTTCGCTGCTGGCCCAGCCGACGATGCGCGCCCGCGCCAATTCCTCCAGCGATTCCGAGAGGCTGTCGCGGATGACGGGGCTGTCTTCAACCAGGTAGATTCTGAGGCGCATGCAGCTGAGGTACGGGGGATTTGGGGTCCGGGAGGATACGCTGCAGTGTACTGAGCGGATGCCCATTCCCGACTTGGGAAAAACGTGGGCCTGTGATTTTGAAACAAAGCGTGAATAATGCCCGCGCCGTGCGCCGCAGGAGTGCTTTTACGGGCCGGTGCCGGTCGCAAAAGTCGCGTTCGCCATAATCCGCGGTGTTCCCCCGCCGAAACAGACTACGGAATCCACCATGCGCCTGCGCCACATCGAAGTCTTCAACGCCGTCATGCTGACCGGCAGCGTAAGCGGGGCCGCGCGCCTGATCAACGTCACACAGCCGGCCGTGAGCCGCATCCTGCAGCACGCGGAACTGCAGCTGGGCTTCGCGCTGTTCCAGCGCAGCAAGGGCCGGCTGACGCCGACCTCCGAAGCGCTGACGCTATACCCGCACATCGAGCGCCTGTTCGCCCAGCTCGACGAAGTGCAGCGCCTGGCCGCCAACCTCAAGACCGGCGACAGCGCCAAAGAGTTGCGTATCCTGACGGTGCTGGCGCTGAGCTATGAAATCCTGCCGCACGCCATCAAGCTGTTTCGCGTCAAGCATGCGGACGTGGCCATCACGCTGCAGGCCCTGCATTCGCCGCAAATCGTCTCGGCACTCGCTTTGCAGGAGGCCGACGTYGGCTTCCTTTTTAGCCCGGTCGCGCATTCGGCGCTCGCGCAGGAGCACCTGGCCGACGGCCGTATGGTGTGCGTGGCGCCCAAGGGCATGCTGGCTTCGCGCCTGGTCAAGCGCGGCAGCGTCACGCTGGCCGACCTGGGCAAGTCGCCGGTGGTCGGGCTGGACGCGCTGGACCCGGTGGGCCGCAGCCTCAACCAGGCCTGCCGCGAGGCCGGCGTGGGCCTGCAGTTCCCCATCACGGTGCAGACCTACCATTCGGCGCTGGCGCTGGCCCACCACGGCTTGGGCATCGCCGTGATCGACACCTGCACCGCGGCCTCGGCCGATCCGTCGCGCGTGGATGTGCTCGAGCTGGAGCCCTTGATTCCCGTGCCCATCAAGGCCTTGCTGCCGGCCGGAAAACCGGGCTCGGTGGCTGTCAGGGCGTTTGTGCGCTGCTTCCAGCAAGCCCTGACGCAGCGCGCCTGAGCGCGCGTTGGACGCCGGTCAGCGCGCGATCATGCGGCTGATGCGCTGCGCAGAGCCAAACGCCAGGGTGAAGCCCAGCGCGCCGTGCCCGGTGTTGAACAGCAGGTTGTCCGGCCCCTTGGCATGCCGGCCTATCACCGGCAGTCCGGTGGGTGTGGCCGGGCGCATGCCGGCCCAGGGGTTCAGTTCGTCGAAACGGCTGCAGGCCGGGAACACCGTTTGGGTCGAGGCTTTCAGCGAAGCGATCTGCGCCGGGTCCACGGCCGTGTCGTAGCCCGAGAGTTCGGCCATGCCGGCCACGCGCAGGCGCGAACCTATGCGGGCGAACACCACCTTGCGCGCGCTGTCGGTCACGCTGACCGAAGGCGCGGCATGCTCTTCAGGGGCGACGTCCACGGTGATGCTGTAGCCCTTGAGCGGGTAGACCGGCAGGCGCAGGCCCAGGTCGCGGGCCATCAGGGCCGAGTCGGCGCCCAGCGCCATGACGAAGCGCTCGGCTTCGATGTGGCCCTGCGGCGTGGCCACGGCCGCGATGGACTTGCCGCGCTGCACCAGTTGCTCGACCGGTGTGTCCAGCAAAAAACGCACACCCATCCGACGCAGCACCAGGAGCAGGGCGTCGCAGGTCTTCTGGCAGTCGGCGGCGCATTCGCCGGGCGTGTAAATGGCGCCGGCGATCTGCGCGTGGCGGCTTTTCAGCGCGGGTTCGATCTCCACGCAGCGGTCGGCGTTGACGGCTTCCTGCGTGCTGCCCAGTTCACGCTGCAGCAGCATTTGGCGGCGGGCGGCCGCGAAGGCGTCCTCGCTGGAATACAGCACCAGCTTGCCGGTGGCGGAGAAATCACAATCGAGTTTTTCCTCGGCCATCATGGCATCGAAAGACTGGCGGCTCAGGGCTGCCAGCGAAAGCAGCTGGCCCGTGGTGTTGCGCGAGGTCTTGCTGTTGCACGCGGCCAGGAACTGCAGTCCCCAGAGCCACTGGCGCATGTCCAGGCGCGGTCGCAGCTTGAACGGCGAAGAGGGCGACAGCAGCAGCTTGGGCAACTGCCGCCAGATGGCCGGGTCGGCCAGCGGCTGGACATAGGAGTAGCTCAACTGGGCGCCGTTGCCGCCGCTGGCGCCGCTGCCGGGGCTGGCGCGGTCCACCACCGTGACCTCATGGCCGGCGCGGCGCAAGCTGTAGGCGGTCGCGAGTCCCACGATTCCCGCGCCGAGCACGCACACATGCATAAAAACCTTTTTGTTCCTTGGATGGGCGCCACTGTACGCAGCGCGCGCGGGTTTGAACAATGCTGAATTCGCCACCGGCCATGACCTGCGGTTATGCCCTTGGCGCCATGGCGATGCGCTTGGGTAAACCATGAGTTTTTGTCATGGGTTTGACGTGAAAATGAATGACACGCCTGGCGCGGCTGTTCCTACACTAGCGATGCCAGTTTCCCGAAACGACCCACTTACCGCCCCCGAAAGGACAAGCATGAAATTGACCCACCTCATGACCGCCGTGCTGCTGACAGCCGGCCTGGCCGCCACCGCAGGCGCGCAGACCGCCCCGACGCTGAAAAAGGTCGCCGACAGCAACAAGATCACGGTGTCCTACCGCGAGGCATCGGTGCCTTTCAGCTACCTGATCGGCTCCAAGACCTCCGTGGGCTTTTCCGCTGAACTGACCGAAGCCATCATTGACGACGTCCGCAAGAAGCTCAAGAAGCCCAACCTGGAAGTCGCCTACATGCCCGTGACGTCGCAGAACCGCATCCCGCTGCTGGTCAACGGCACCTACGACCTGGAGTGCGGCTCGACCACCAACAACACCGCGCGCGGCAAGGACGTGGCTTTTGCCATCAACCATTTCTACACCGGCACACGCCTGCTGGTCAAAAAATCGTCCGGCATCAAGAACTACGCCGACCTGGCCAAAAAGACGGTCGCCAGCACCACCGGCACCACCAACGCACAGGTGATCCGCAAGTACAGCGCCGACAAAAAGCTGGACATGCAGCTGATCCTGGGCAAGGACCATGACGACTCGCTGCTGCTCGTTGAGAGCGACCGCGCCGTGGCTTTTGCCATGGACGACATTCTGCTGTTCGGCCTGATGGCCAACTCCAAGAACCCGGCGTCGCTGGAAGTCGTCGGCGACTCGCTGCAAGTCGAGCCCTATGCCTGCATGCTGCGCAAGGACGACCCCGAGTTCAAGAAGTTGGTCGACGGCACCATCACCCGCCTGATGAAGTCCGGTGAATTCGCCAAGATGTACGCCAAGTGGTTCACCTCGCCGATCCCACCCAAGGGTGTGAACCTGAACCTGCCCATGAGCGAAGACCTCAAGGCCAACCTGAAAGCGCTGAGCGACAAGCCGGCGATGTAAGCCTGATGGCGGGGGCGCCGCGCGCCGCTTCCCGCCACTTTGCTTTCACAGCTGCCGCGCCCGGTCGGGCCGGCAGCCTCTCTTCCCCAATATGAATCCCGGGCCGGAGCCATGCGCTCCTGCGGATGGGTGCGTGCGTGAACAGGTGGGGATATTTGTGTTTTGGAGTTCAAGCCATGAGCAGCATTGAAAGGCGGGGCATGCATAAAACCCGCGTGGTCGGCATCCTGGGCGGCATGGGGCCAGCCGCGGGCGCGGACTTCGCTCGCCTGTTTGTCCAGGCCTGCGCGAACCACATGCGCGCCTTGGACATCCCCGTGTCGGACCAGGGCTTTCCCGAGCACTGGCTGGCCCAGGTGCCGGTGCCCGACCGCAGCACGGCGCTGGAGTTACCCGGGCCGGGCGGCCACCAGCCGTTGGACCCGATGTTGCAGGCCGTGGGCAAACTCGCGGCGCTGGGCGCCACCACGGTGGCGGTGGCCTGCAACACGGCCCATGCCTGGCACGGCCAGTTGCAGGAGCGCTTTCCGCAGATCGAAGTGCTGCACGTGGCCCGCGAGGTCGCGCATACCTTGGCCGCGCGCGGTGTGCGGGAAGTGGGCCTGCTGGCCACCGAAGGCACTTACCGCGCGGGGCTCTACGACCAGGCGCTGCGCCAGGCGGGGCTTCAATGCCACATCCCTTCGGCGGACGAGCGCGAACAACTGATGCGTGGCATCTACGACGGCGTGAAGGTGGGCAATATGGCCCTGGCGCGTGAATGCTTCGCGGGCGTTGCCGGGGCGCTGGCCACGCGGCATGGGCTTTCCACGCTGATCCTGGGTTGCACCGAAATACCGCTGGCGCTCAGCGCGGTGCCCGGCATGGAGGCGCTGGACCTGGTGGACCCGGCCGCGTTGCTGGCCCAGGCTTTGGCCCAGCGCGCGTACGCCACTGCCTGAAGCTTCAGTCGGCGGAGGCGCTCCAGCGGTTATTCCAGGCCTTGTCGAGCGTGCGGCGGTCGCGCTTGGTGGGGCGGCCGTGCTCCTGGGTGCCGGCCGGATCGCCCGCCAGGCGGCGCTGCTCGGCCGCCTCGGCTTTCAGGCGCAGGCTTTCTTCGGTTTCTTCATAGAGCTGCTGGGCCACCGGGGCTGAGCCGCGCTGGCTGCTGATGCCGAGTACCACCACGGTGCGATTGACCTGGCCCTGGCGCAGTGACACGGTATCGCCGGACTTGACCTCGCGCGCGGGCTTGACCTCGATGCCGTTGACCTTGACCCGGCCCTTGTCGATTTCCTCGACTGCGAGCGCACGGGTTTTGTAAAAGCGGGCCGCCCACAGCCATTTGTCGATGCGCAATTTATCCATTGGCGGCTATTTTGAACCAATACCCAACACCCCTGTCGGGCGCGTGGGCGCTTCAAGCCGTAGGCAGGCGGACCACCGCGTCCAGCCCGGTCACCTGGCCGTGCACGACCCGGTTTTCCAGGGTGATGCTGCCGTGCATGGTCTCGACGATCTCGCGGCAGATGGCCAGGCCCAGGCCGGAGCCGTGGCGCACGTCACCCGCCGAAAACGGCTCGTAAAGCCGCGCCGACAATTCGGCCGACACGCCGGGCCCGCTGTCGCTGAGGGTCATCGCGACAAAGCTGGCATCGCGCACGATGCGCACGGCCAGCGTGCCGCCAGCCGGCGTGTGCTTGATGGCGTTGTGCAGCAGGTTGCGCGTGAGTTCGCCCAGCATCCATTCATGCGAGCGGACCTGCGCGGGCACGGTTTCAATCTCGAAATCGATGTCTTTTTCGGCGATCAGCGGCGAGAGGTCCAGCGCCACCGAGCGCACCACCTGTGCCAGGTCTATGGCCTGCAGGTCGGCCTGCTGGCGCAACTGCTCCACCTTGGCCAGGGCCAGCATCTGGTTGGCCAGAAGGGTGGCGCGGTCCACGGTCTGGTTGATCTCGCCGAGCGCGTCGCGCGCCTCCATGTCGCCGCGCAGCGCTGACTGCACTTGAACCTTGAGCACCGCCAGTGGCGTGCGCAGCTGGTGGGCCGCGTCCCGCACAAAGCGCTTCTGGTTGTCCAGCAGGTGCTGCAGGCGGCCCATGACCTGGTTGGTCGCCTCGATCAGCGGCAGCAGCTCGCGCGGCGCGTCGGGCGCGGCGATGGCCGTCAGGTCACCCTCGGGGCGCGCCTTGAGTTCGGCG
The DNA here is from genome assembly GCF_056405595.1 of Polaromonas sp. P1_G1. Lineage (NCBI taxonomy): Bacteria > Pseudomonadati > Pseudomonadota > Betaproteobacteria > Burkholderiales > Comamonadaceae > Polaromonas > Polaromonas sp. P1_G1. The sequence continues at coordinate 84,861 of NZ_JBFUBU010000005.1, read as the reverse complement.
CTGAGCCGGCGCACCGGCCGGGTGGCGCGCTGCACCACCACCACCGCGACCAGGGCGATCACCGCCAGCAGGATGGCCTGGCGCCACAAGGTATCGAACAGGATCTTGCGCGCCAGCGTCTTGCGCAGCTCCAGCGTCTCGGCCACCTGCACCACTGCCATGGCGCGGCCCTTGCCGCTGGCCACCGGCTGCAGCAGCACGGCCACCCGGACCGGTTCCTCGCGGAACACGTCGTCGTAAAAATCCACCAGCGCCGAATACGGCGGGCGGATCGGGATCTCCCCATGCCAGAAAGGCAGCTGCGCAAAACCGGAAACCACGTCTCCCTTGAGGCTGGACACCCGGTAGAACAAGCGGCTCTGGTTGTCGGCCTCGAAGGCTTCCAATGCGGCGTAGGGCACGGTCACGCGCAGTTCCGACTGCTCGTCGTAGCCGGTCACGTCGAGCTGTTCGCCGATGGACTTGGCCGAGGCCAGCAGGGTGCGGTCGTAGGCGGTGTTGACCGCGGCCAGCGCCTGGCGGTACAGGCTGGCGGTGTTCACGATGATCAGCACGCCGACGGGAAGGAGGATGCCGGTCAGTAGATACCGTCTGAGGGAAATCGCTCGCTGGACAGTGGCTGTACGCGACGCAGGGCTTTCAGGGGCCGAATGATCCAGCGGCTCGGGGTCCCGGCCGCTCATGCATCCACTTTCAGCAGGTAGCCCAGGCCGCGCAGCGTGACCAGCGTGACGCCGGTGTGGGCGAGCTTTTTGCGGAGCCGGTAGACCACCACTTCGACGGCCTCGTACTGCACGTCGGTTTCGCCGGGAAACACCAGCTCGAAGAGCCGCTCCTTGGACACGGCATGGCCAGGCTTGGCGATCAGGGTCTGCAGCAGGGCCAGCTCGCGCGGCGTGAGTTCCAGTACCTGGTCGCGATGGTAGATGGCGCCGCTTTCCCGGTCATAACGCAGGTGGCCCACGAACTGCGGCGCGGCGCCGGGATCCGTCCCGGCCGCGGGGCGGCGCCGGCTCAGGGCGCGCAGCCGCGCCTCGAGTTCGTCCAGGTCAAAGGGTTTGGGCAGGTAGTCGTCGGCGCCGGTATTCAGGCCGACGATGCGGTCACCGACGGTGCCGCGGGCCGTGAGGATCAGCACCGGGGTCGTCAGCCCCTGGCCGCGCGCCTGCGCCAGCACCTGCAGGCCGTCCAGGCCGGGCAGGGTCAGGTCCAGTACCACGACGTCGGGCTGCGTGGCCGTCCACTGCGCCAGGGCTTGCCGCCCATCGGTGCAGCCGGAAACCTCCATGCCGCGCCGGCCCAGGGCGCGCTGCAGCGCCGCCTGCATGGAGGCGTCGTCCTCCACCAGCAGCAGTTTGACCGTGGGAATCAGGGTGGGCATCATGGGTTGGGGCCTGTTAACAGGCCCTAGACATTAGCACTTTCCCCAGTCCCGGCGGACAGCCGTTTGACAGCCAGGGGGTGCATGATAGGCGGGTTATCAGCCATCCGGGCGCCCCCGGGCGCCCATTCCACAGGAGACATCTACATGCGTCGCGATACCTTTCTCAAATCCCTGGCGGCCCTGGCCGCGACCGGTGCCTTGCCCATGTCGGCCCTTGCAGCCTCCAACATCAAGATGTTGATTCCCGCCAATCCCGGCGGCGGTTGGGACACCACGGGCCGTGCGCTCGGCAAGGCGATGACCGACGCCAAGGTGGCCGACACCGTCACCTACGACAACWAAGGCGGCGCCGCCGGCGCGCTGGGCCTGGCCCAGTTCGTGAACGGCTCCAAGGGCGACCCCAACGCGCTGATGGTGATGGGCGCCGTGATGCTGGGTGGCTTGATCACCGGCAAGCCGCCGGTCAGCCTGTCGCAGGCCACGCCGATCGCGCGCCTGTCCAGCGAATACAACGTCTTCGTGCTGCCCGCCAATTCGCCCTTCAAGACCATGAAGGACGTGGTCGACCAGCTCAAGAAAGACCCCGGCAGCGTGAAATGGGGCGGCGGTTCGCGCGGTTCCACCGAGCACATCGCCGCGGCCATGATCGCGCAGAAGGTCGGCGCCGATCCTTCCAAGATCAACTACGTCGCCTTCCGCGGCGGCGGTGAGGCCACGGCGGCCATCCTGGGCGGCAACGTCACGGTGGGCGGCAGCGGCTACAGCGAGTTCGCCGAGTACATCAAGGCCGGCAAGATGCGCGCCATCGCCGTGACATCCGGCAAGCGCCTTCCCGGCGTGGACGTGCCCACGCTCAAGGAGCAGGGCATCGACGTGGAAATCGGTAACTGGCGCGGTGTCTACGGCGCGCCCGGCATCACGGCCGAGCAGCGCAAGGCCCTGACCGACCTGGTGCTGGCCGCGCTGAAATCGCCGGCCTGGGCTGAAGCCGTCAAGAAGAACGACTGGACGCCGGCCGTCCTGTCTGGCGAGGCTTTCGCCAAGTTCGTCGACGACGACTTCGCCGCCCTGCGTGCCACCATGGTCAAGTCCGGCATGGTCTGACCCTTCACGCTTTCGCGTGTAGCGGCGGAACGCCGCCCCGGACTCAAATTGCATGAAATTTGACGAAAGGGCGGCGTACCGCCAGACTGCTTGTGTCCGCCCCACGTCTTTCGGGAACTATAACGATGACAAACTCAGATCCCTCGGCCGCCTGGCCGCAAACCCTGGTCGGCGCTGGCGTGCTGCTGACCGGCCTCGCGCTGGCCTTCGGCGCGATCGGCATCTCGTCCGAAGCCGGCTACGGCGGCGTCGGCCCCAACTTCCTTCCCTGGCTGGTCTCCATCGGGCTCACGGTCTGCGGCGCCTGGATCATCTGGGAAGCGCGCAACGGCGGCTTTCGCGAACTCGATGCGCCCCCGGGCGCCGACCAGGCCTACTGGCCGGGTTTCGTCTGGGTCTCGGCGGGGCTGTTGCTCAATGCGGCGCTGATCACCACCATAGGCTTCATCCTGAGCTGCACGCTGTGCTACCTGCTGGCGGTGCAAGGCTTGCGCCGCGCGGGCGGCCAGACCGGCGTCAATGCGCCGCGTACCTGGGTCATCGACTTTGTCGTGGGCCTGCTGATTTCCGCGCCGGTGTTCTGGATGTTCACGAAATTCCTGGCCATTAACTTGCCAGGCCTGACCAGCACGGGGTGGATCTGATATGGAAATCTTCAATGCCCTGATGGCGGGTTTCGCGACAGCGATCACGCCGGTCAATTTGCTCTGGTGCCTGGTGGGTTGTGCCCTGGGTACTGCCGTGGGCGTGCTGCCCGGCATAGGCCCGGCGGTGGCGGTGGCCATGCTGCTGCCCATCACCGCCAAGGTCGACATCACCGCCTCGATGATCTTCTTCTCGGGCATCTACTACGGCGCCATGTACGGCGGCTCCACCACCTCCATTCTGCTGAACACGCCCGGCGAAACCGCCAGCATGGTCACGGCCATGGAGGGCAACAAGATGGCCAAGAGCGGGCGCGCCGGCGCCGCGCTCGCCACGGCAGCGATCGGCTCGTTTTTTGCCGGCACCATCGCCACCGTCATCGTCACGCTGTTCGCGCCCTTTGTGGCGGAGTTCGCGGTCAAGCTTGGTCCGCCCGAGTATTTCCTGCTGATGCTGCTGGCCTTCACCACGGTGAGCGCCGTGCTGGGCAAAAGCACCTTGCGCGGCATGACGGCGTTGCTGGTCGGCCTGGCCGCCGGCTGCGTCGGCCTGGACCAGATCTCGGGCCAGGGCCGTTACACCGGGGGCATCCCGGAGCTGCTCGACGGCATTGAAATCGTGCTGGTGGCGGTCGGCCTGTTCGCGGTGGCGGAAGTGCTCTATGCCGTGCTCTATGAGGGCAAAACGGTGGAAGACCAGAACAAGCTCAGCCGCGTGCACATGACCAAGGCCGACTGGAAGCGATCGATTCCGGCCTGGCTGCGCGGTACCGCGATCGGCACGCCTTTCGGCTGCATTCCGGCCGGTGGCACCGAGATACCGACCTTCCTGAGCTACGCCACGGAAAAGAAGCTCGCAAGCCCTGAGATCAGGGCCGAGTTCGGCACCAAAGGCGCCATCGAAGGTGTGGCCGGCCCCGAGGCGGCCAACAACGCCACGGTAACGGCGGCGCTGATTCCGCTGCTCACGCTGGGCATCCCGACCTCCAACACCACGGCCATCCTGCTGGGCGCGTTCCAGAACTACGGCATCCAGCCCGGGCCGCAGCTTTTCACCACCTCCGCCGCGCTGGTGTGGGCGCTGATCGCTTCGCTCTATATCGGCAACGTCATGTTGCTGGTGCTCAACCTGCCCATGGTGGGCCTGTGGGTCAAGCTGCTGAAAATCCCCAAGCCGCAGCTCTATGCGGGCATCCTGATTTTTGCGACGGTGGGCGCCTACGGCATGCGGCAGAGCGCGTTCGATTTGTTCCTGCTCTATGCCATCGGCCTGCTGGGCGTGCTGATGCGCCGGTTCGACTTCCCCACCGCGCCCGTGGTGGTCGGCATGATCCTCGGCCCCCTGGCCGAAGCGCAGCTGCGCAACGCCATGTCGATAGGCGAGGGCAGCGCCATGGTGTTCTTCCAGCGCCCCATGTCGATCACGCTGGTCGTGATCGTGGTGGCGGTGCTGGTGCTCCCGCGCCTGGCCAAGTACTGGACGACGAGGAAGACCGCAAGCTGAAAGTTCCAACCACAGAAGGAGACGACATGCTGAACCTCAAACGACGCGCGGCCCTGGGAGGGATAGGGCTGGGACTGGCGACACTGGGCGGGGCCATCCCCGCGTGGGCGCAGACGGCGGCCAAGCCGCCGGCGGCGGGCGCACAGCCCAAAGCCCGGGCGGCCAAACTGGCGCCCAAGCTGCGCATCGTGATCCCGGCCAATGCCGGCGGCGGCTGGGACCAGACCGGCCGCGCCCTGGGCACGGCCCTCGTGGGCGCCGGCGCGACGGATGAGATCGAGTATGAAAACAAGGGCGGCAAGGGCGGCACCATAGGCCTGTCCTACTACGCCGAAAAATACAGCGCCGACCCCAACACCTTGCTGATGGGCGGCATGGTCATGGTGGGCGCGGTCGCCTTGCAGAAGCCCGCCGTCGACATGAGCCGCATCCGGCCCATCGCGCGCCTGACCAGCGACTACCTCGTGGTGGTGGTCGCCGCCAACTCGCCGGTGCGCACCATCGCCGACCTGGCCGGGCGCATGCGCGCCAATCCCAAGGATGTTCCCATCGCGGGCGGCTCCGCCGGCGGCGTGGACCACGTGTTCGCCGGGGTGTTCACCCGCGCGGCCGGCAGCAAGCCGGAAGAGCTGGTGTACCTGCCCTTTGCCGGCGGCGCCGAGGTGGTGCAGGCCGTGCTCAGCGGCAAGGCGGCGGCCGGTATCTCCGGTTACAGCGAATTCGCCGACGAACTGGCCAGCGGCAAGCTGCGCGCCATCGGTGTGTCGTCCAAGCGCACGGTGTTCGGCATCCCCTCCATCCGCGAGCAAGGGGTGGACGTGGACATGGCCAACTGGCGCGGTGTGTTCACCGGCCAGAACGTGACGGAAGCCCGCCAGGCGGAAATGCTGGAAGCCGTGAAGGCCGCCACAGGCCATGAGTCCTGGCAGAAAACGCTGAAGCAGAACCACTGGGAGTCTTCGCTGCTGTCGGGCCCCAGCCTCGCGAGCTTTATCGACTTTGACCTGACCACTTCGCGGGTCATGGTGCACCTGCTCAAGCTCAAGGCCTGAGCCACGCAGGCCCGGCTGCGCGCCGGGCCCTGCGCCGCGCTGGTGCGCGCTGCGTGTGGCATGGAAAGTGCTCAGATGCAAATGACCGGGTACTGGATGAAACACCTACCCATTGCCTGAAAACTGCATCTACCATGGCCTTGGAGGGAAAACATGCTGACTATCCAACGACGCACGGTTCTCGGCGGACTCGCCGGGCTTGGAGTGGCCGCACCGCTTTGGGCCCAGCCCGCGCCCAAGGGCAAACTGGCGCCCAAGCTGCGCATCGTTATTCCCGCCATGTCCCGCACCTCACTCGATGAAGCCGGCCGCGCCCTGGGCGATGCGCTGGTGGGCCAGGGCCTGAGCGACGAGATCGAGTACGAAAACAAGGAAGGCGGCAACGGCACCGCCGGGCTGGCCTGGTATGTGCAGAAGTACAACGCCGATCCCAACACGCTTTTTATGGGCGACAGCAACCTCGTCGGTGCGATCGCGCTGCAAAAGCCGGTCGTGGACCTTACCAAGGTCAAGCCCGTGGCGCGCCTGACCAGCGACTACCCGGTAGTGGTGGTGGCGGCCGCCTCGCCGATCAAGACCATCAACGAACTGGTGGAGCGTCTGCGTACCAATGCCAAACAGACGACCATGGCCATAGGCGCGGTGGGCGGCGCCGACCATGTGTTCGCGGGACTGCTGGCAAAAGCCGCCGGTGCCAGGCCAGAGGACGCGGTCTACCTGCCGTTCGCGCGCAACTTCGAGCTGGTGGACGCGGTGATGGGCGGCAAGGCGGCGGCCGGTGTTTCCAGCTTCGGCACTTTCAGGGCGGAGCTGGCCGGCGGCAAGCTGCGCGCCCTCGGCGTCTCTTCCAAAAAAGCCGCTTACGGCGTCAAGTCGGTGCGCGAGCAGGGCCTGGACGTCGACCTCACCAACTGGCGCGCCGTGTTCACCGGCGCCGGCGTGCCGGCCGCGCGCCAGGCCGAGATGGTGGAGGGCGTGAAGGCCTCGCTGGCCTATGAGCTGTGGAAGAAGACGCTCAAGGAAAGCTATTGGGAGCAGTCCTGGATGTCGGGGCCGGACCTCGGCAACTTCATCGACTTCGATGTGAAGACGACGCAGCTGATGGTGCAGCTGCTCAAGCTCAAAGCCTAAAGACCCGAGGGCTTACTTAGCCGCGCCCAGGGCCAGGGCCCGCTCGCGCGAAGCTGCCTTTGCCCTGGCGGTGTCTGCGGCATCGGCTTGCTGCACCGGCCAGCCCGCCAGGTGCTGCTGCGCGATTTCCGCCAGCCCGGCGATCCAATCGTGGCTGTCGTTGAGGCAGGGGATGTAGCCGAACTCCTTGCCGCCCGCGTGCAGAAAGGCTTCACGCGCTTCCATATTGATCTCTTCCAACGTCTCCAGGCAGTCGCCGGTGAAACCCGGGCAGACCAGGTCGACCCGCTTGACGCCGGCTTGCGCCATGGCCACCAGCGTGGGTTCGGTATAGGGCTGCAGCCATTTGGCCTTGCCGAAGCGTGACTGGAAGGTGACCTTGTACTGCGCGGGCTCCAGGCCCAGCTGGGCGGCCAGCAGGCGCGCGGTCTTGTGGCATTCGCAGTGGTAGGGATCGCCCAGCGCCAGCGTGCGTTCGGGCACGCCGTGAAAGCTCATGACCAGCTGTTCGGCGCGGCCCTGGGTGCGCCAGTGCTCGCGCACGCGGACGGCCAGCGCCTTGATATAGCCCTCATGGTCGTGGTAATGGTTGACGAAGCGGAACTCGGGGATGCGGCGAATCCGCGACGCCCAGCGGTAGACCGCGTCGAAAACGCTGGCCGTGGTGGTGCCGCTGTATTGCGGGTAGGCCGGCAGGATGAGCACGCGCTCCACGCCATCGGCCTTGAGCTGGTCTAGCTGCGAGGCGATGGAGGGGCTGCCGTAGCGCATGGCGTAGCGCACTTCAACGGGATGGCCGCGCACCGCGAGGTAGCCGCGCAGCATGACAGCCTGCTTCTGCGTCCAGACCCGCAACGGCGAGCCTTCCTTCATCCAGATGCTGGCGTATTTGGCGGCCGACTTTTTGGGCCGCACGCGCAGGATGATGCCGTGCAGGATCAGCCACCACAGCGGCTTGGGGATTTCGACCACACGCGGGTCGCTCAGGAATTCGGCGAGGTAGCGGCGCAGCGCCGGCGCCGTGGCTTCATCAGGGGTTCCCAGGTTGCACAGCAGGACGGCGGTGGTGGAAGAAGCGGCCGGGCCGACGGGCGGTGCGCCGTGGGAGAAGGGAGGTTCGGAAGCGAAGCGGGGGCGAAAAGACATGGGTTATTCTCCCTTATCCATTTGCCCTTGACCATGCATGCTTGACCTGACCACCATCAAAGCCATCACGCTAGACCTCGATGACACCTTGTGGCCTATCTGGCCGGCCATCGAAAGAGCCGAGAAAGCACTGGACGACTGGCTGAGCCAGCATGCGCCCATGACCGCGGCGCTGTTCTCCAACCCCGCCGCGCGGCACGAAATCCGCGAGCACGTCACGCGCTCGCGTCCCGAGCTCAAGTACAACCTCAGCGCCATACGCCGCGAGGCGATACGGCTGGCGCTGTACCGCTCGCGCGAAGATCCCTTGCTGGCCGAGCCTGCATTCGATGTTTTTTACGACGAGCGCAACAAGGTCACCCTGTTTGAGGATGCGGTGCTGGCGCTCGAATTCCTGTCCGGCCGCTACCCGCTGGTGGCGGTGTCCAACGGGAATGCCGACGTCAAGCGCATTGGCATCGACAGCTATTTCAAGGCCAGCATCAGCGCCCAGCAGTTCGGCGTGGGCAAACCCGACCCGCGCATCTTCCATGCCGCCGCGGGCGCGGTGGAGGTATTGCCGGCCGAGGTGCTGCATGTGGGCGACGATGCGACGCTGGACGTGCTGGGCGCGCTCAATTGCGGCATGCAGACGGTCTGGGTCAACCGCTCCGACCAGCTGTGGGCCCACCCGGCCGTGCCGCATGAAACGGTGACCACGCTGACGGAGTTGTGCGACCTGTTCCCGCGCTGACGCGGGCCGGCACTCCGGGGCTTTTCTCGAAGGGGCTTTCATGACGCTCAAGATCTACGGCACGGCCGCCTCGCGCGCGGCGCGCCCGCTGTGGCTGGTTCACGAAATGGGACTGGCCCACGAACACATCGCGCTGCCCTACGCGGGCGGCGCCACGCGCACGCCGGAATTTCTCGCCATCAACCCGAACGGCCGCATCCCCGTGGTGGACGACGGCGGTGTGCTGGTCTGGGAGTCCATGGCCTGCGTGCTCTACCTGGCCGAGCGCTTCAAGACGCCGGATGCACCGCTGCTGGCCGCGCAAAACCATGCAGAGCAGGCCGAGATTCTGCGCTGGAGCTTCTGGGTGGTGACCGAGTGCGAGAAAGACGCGCTGGCGTTTTTGATGCACCGCATCATGATGCCGGCGGACCGCCGCAAGCCCCAGCTGGCCGACGATGCCGAGCGGCATCTGCTGACGCCTTTGCGGGTGCTCGACCAGCACCTGCAGGCACGCCCCTACCTGGCCGGCGAGCGCTTTACCGCGGCCGATATCTGCGTGGCATCTGTTCTGGCCTGGGTGCAGGGCGCGGCCGGCCTGATGGCGCAATGCCCGCGCGTGGATGAATGGCTGCAGCGCTGCCTGTCGCGGCCGGCTTACCGCACGGTGCGTTTGATGGCGAAGACCGCCTGAGCCTGCGCGCCAGGGAAGTCCGTTTCAGTGCAGGTGCCGCGCGGCTTCCAGCCCTGAKCGCACCGCGCCTTCCAGCGTGGCGGGGTAGGGCCCGGCGATGTAGTCGCCGCAGGCATAGAGGCCTGGCGCGACCTCGGCACCGGGGCGCTGCAGGCCGGGCGTGCAGGCAAAGGTGGCGCGCTTCTCGACAATGGTTTGCACTGCCTGCATCCCGCCCAGCCCCAGATGCCACAGTTGCGCTTTCGCCTGCGCCAGCACCTGCGCGGTCAGCGTGGCGCTGTCGCCAGTACTGGCACTGATCACAAAAGCCAGCAAGCCGGCAGGGCCGCCGAGTTGCCCGCGGTCAAACACGAATTGGGCCGGCTCCGCGGCATTGGAGGGCAGGGCCAGCATGGGTAGCGGCAGGCGCGCGCCCGAAGCGTAGGCATAGACGGTTGTCAGGGCCTCGTGCTGCAGGCCCTGCGCCTGTGCCAGCCAGTCCACCGCGGCCACGCCGCTGCCTTCAACCAGCCGCGCGGCTTCCTGCGGTGGACAGGCCAGCACCACGCAGTCGAAGGCCGCGCTGGTGTCGGTGCTCACGACCCAACCTGAACCAAGGGGGGCGATGGCCTGTACGCGCGCGCCAAGCTGCGGCGCGCTGCCTTGCGCGGCCAGCCAGGCCAGCGCCGCGTCGGGCAGCAGGGTGCTGAGGTCGGTGCGCGGCAGCAGCAGGTTGGAACCGCCGCTTTCCGAGAACAGTGCATCGCGCATCACGCGCAGGAAGACCTGGCCGCTGGCGCGTGCGGCGGGTGTGTTGAGCGCCGAGACGCACAGCGGTTCGATCAGCGCGGCCATGGCGCCGGGCGCCAGGCCACTGCACAGGTCGGCGACCGACTGCCCGGGTTCGCACTGGAATTTTTTGAGCTGCCAGCTGATCGCGACCTTGAGCATGGAGAGCTTGTCGCCCAGGGGCCATCCGTGCGCCAGGAGAATGCCGGCCAGCGCGTCGAGCGGGGCCGGGAGTTGCGGCAGCTTCAGGCCGTCGCCGTCGGGGAATTGCAAGGTCAGGGGCATCCGCAGCAGCGCGGCGTCGGCGTCCACGCCCAGGTCCTTCATCAGGCGCAGCGTTTCGGCGTAGGCGCCTATCAGGATGTGCTGGCCGTTGTCGAGCACCACCGGCTCACCCGACAGGGTGCCGCCCACGCGGCGCGCCCGCCCGCCCGCGATGCGAGTGGTTTCAAACAGCGTGGCCTGGTAGCCCAGGCGTGTGGCTTCCACGGCGGYCGCGCAGCCGGCCCAGCCTGCGCCTATCACTGCTACTCTCATTTTTAGACAACCTTGCCAAATGCCTGGGTTTTCCACGCCAACCAGAATTTGCGCAGCGGCGTGAGGCTTACCCGCTGGTGCAGCACCTGGTAGCCGTCGGCGGCGATTTCACGCAGCAGCGTGCGGTAGATGCTGGCCATCATAAGGCCGGGCTTTTGCGCGCGGCGGTCGGCTTCGGGCAGCATGGCCAGTGCTTCGTCGTAGAGCGCGAGGGCGCGCTCGGTCTGGAATTTCATGAGTGCGCTGAAGCGATCCGAATACTGGCGCTTGAGGAGTTCGTGCGCTTTCACGTCAAACTGTTGCAGTTCATTGACGGGCAGGTAGATGCGCCCGCGCATGGCGTCTTCGCCCACGTCGCGGATGATGTTGGTGAGCTGGAAAGCCAGGCCCAGCTTGTGGGCGTAGGCCGTGGTGGCCTCGTCGGTCTGGCCGAAAATGCGCGCGGCCACTTCACCCACGATGCCGGCTACCAGGTGGCAATACTGTTTGAGGCCGGGGAAATCAAGGTAGCGGTTTTGCTCCAGGTCCATCTGGCAGCCGTCGATCACGGCCTGCAGGTGGCGTGCCTCGATGCGGTAGGTGGCGGCCAGCGGCATCAGCGCTTTCATCACCGGATGCGTCGGCTCGCCGGCATAGGACTTGAGGACTTCGGTTTGCCACCAGGCCAGCTTGGTGCGGGCCACGCCGGGATCGGTGACCTCGTCGACCACGTCGTCGATCTCGCGGCAAAAAGCGTAGAAGGCCGTGATGGCGGCGCGGCGCTCTTTGGGTAAAAACAGGAAGGCGTAATAGAAACTGCTGCCGGATGCGGCGGCTTTTTGCTGGACATACTGCTCAGGCGTCATGCGGTAATTGTCACATGGGTTCGCGCGCGGCCAAGGAGGCTCGAGCGGACCTGCACTGGCTACATGAACAGCGCGCGCCAGCCCATCACCACGAGGTCCCAGGGATTGAGCCTGGGACGCCGCTGCAGGGTGGTGAAGCCCTGTGCTTCTATCTTGTCCAGGATGCGCAGGCCGCCTTGCACCACCAGGCGCAGTTCCCAGCCGCCGCGTCCGGGTATCTTTTTGGCCAGGGGCGCGCCCCTGAGCATCATCGCGCGGGCGGCGTACACATGCTCGGCGATCAGCGCTGTGGTGGACGGGCTGGCCTGCAACGTCAGCAGTTGCGCTTCGTCGACGCTGTGGCGGGCCCACGCGTCGGCGGGCAGGTAGATGCGGCCGCGCGGGATGTCCACGCCGAGGTCTTGCCAGAAATTGATCAGTTGCAGGGCGGTGCAGATCTCGTCGCTCATTTGCAGAGACGCCGCGTCCTGCAGGCCGTAGAGGTGCAGCAGCAGCCTGCCCACGGGGTTGGCCGAGCGCTTGCAGTAATCCAGCAGTTCCGCCTCATCGGCATAGCGCTGCTTGACCGCATCCTGCTCGAAGGCGCTGAGCAGGTCGGCCAGCAGGTTGACGGGAAGTTCAAACCGGGCCAGCTGGGGTTTCAGTTGCCCGAAGACCGCAGCCCAGCGCGACGAGGCGGGCAGGCCTACCGCGGTCGCCATCAGGTCGGCGCGGTAGGCGGCGAGGTCGGCGAGGCGGGCCTGCGGCGTTGCGTCGCCCTCGTCGGCAATGTCGTCGGCCGTGCGGGCGAACCAGTAAATCGCCGCGATGGGTGGGCGCAGGCGTGGCGGGCACAGCAGCGAGGCGACAGGGAAGTTTTCGTAGTGCGACACCCCCTGAAGAGGTACGGGCGCGCTGGGCTGTTGGAGGCCTGGGGTCATGCGGGCGATTGTCGCTTGACAAGCCCTGGCATTTACCCTAGATTACTAACCGGTCAGTCAGTAGTGAGTTTTACAAGCTTTTCCTGGCTGCTTGCCGTCCGAGTTTTCACACCCATCCGACCATGAATAAAACCGTTTTCTCCCTGGTGGGCGCCGCCGTGTTGCTGGCAGCCTGTTCCAAGTCCGCCCCACCTGAGGAACCGGTTCGCGCCGTAAAGGTGGTCACCGTGGGGATCAACGCGTTTTCGTCCAGCCACGAATATGCGGGCGAGGTCAAAGCCCAGGTCGAGTCCAGGCTGGGCTTTCGGGTCGGCGGCAAGATCATCAAGCGCCAGGCCGAACTGGGCCAACGCGTGAAGGCCGGGCAGGTTTTGGCCCAGTTGGACCCGCAGGATTACAAGCTGGCCGCCGACGCGGCCCGTGCCCAGGTGAATGCGGCGGCCACCAACCGCGACCTCGCGGCCGCCGACTTCAAGCGCTACAAGGAGCTCAAGGAGCAGAACTTCATCAGCGGCGCCGAACTGGAACGCCGTGAAACCACGCTCAAGGCGGCGCAAGCCCAGCTCGAGCAGGCGCAGTCGCAGTTCGCGGTGCAGGGCAACCAGGCCAATTACGCGGCGCTGGTCGCTGATGTATCGGGTGTGGTGACCGCCATTGAGGCCGAACCGGGCCAGGTCGTGACAGCGGGCGCGCCGGTGGTGCGTATCGCGGCTGACGGTGTGCGCGATGTGGTGTTCTCGGTGCCCGAGGACAAAGTGGCCGGCATCAAGACCGGCTCGGCGGTGAAGATACGTGTCTGGTCACAAAACGCCGACCTGGCCGGCAAGGTCCGCGAAGTGGCCGCCAGCAGCGACCCGGTCACGCGCACCTACACCATCAAGGTTTCTATCGATGCCAAGGAGCCGCCGCCTCTGGGCGCCACGGTGTATGTGGTGCCTGAATCGGGTGGTGCCGTGGGCGCGCCGGTGATCAAGCTCCCGACCACGGCCTTGCGCCAGGAAGGCAAGGCCACGGCTGTTTGGGTGGTCGACAAGGCCACCATGACGGTCAAGCCGCAGATCATCCAGGTCGCGACGGCCGACGGCAACGAGGTGGTCGTGGGGGCCGGGCTGCAGCCGGGCATGCTGGTGGTGAGTGCCGGCGTGCATGTGCTGTCGCCGGGCCAGAAGGTCACGCTCTACCAGCCCAGTGTGGCCCTGGCCGGTGCCACGCCGGTGCAAGCGGCGGGAGTGACTCCGGTCTCCGCCGGCGCCGCTTCGGCGCCCGCATCCGCTGCCTCCGGCGCGAAGTGAGGCGGCCATGACGCAAGCCCACCAAGACGGCAACAGCCCTGCCGGCGAACTCGCTTCGCCCTCGACCCGCTTCAATCTTTCCAAATGGGCACTGGACCATCCGGCGCTCACGCGTTACCTGCTGCTGGTGCTGATGATCCTGGGCTTCGCGTCCTACTTCCAGCTCGGGCAGGACGAGGACCCGCCCTTCACCTTCCGCGCCATGGTGGTGCGCACCTAYTGGCCRGGCGCYACGGCGCAGCAGGTGGCCGAGCAGGTCACCGACAAGCTGGAGCGCACGCTGCAGGAAGCGCCATATTCCGACCGCATTCGCAGCTATTCCAAGCCCGGTGAGTCGCAGATCATTTTCCAGATCAAGGACTCCTCCAAGCCGGCCGAAGTCGCCAACGTCTGGTATTCGGTGCGCAAGAAGATAGGTGACATGCGCGGCACCTTGCCGGGCGGCATCCAGGGGCCGTTCTTCAACGATGAGTTTGGCGACGTTTACGGCGTGATCTACGCGCTCGAATCCGACGGCTTCAACTATGCCGAGGTCAAAACCTTCGCCGACGATGTGCGCCAGCAACTGCTGCGCGTGCCTGACGTGAGCAAGGTAGAGCTCTTCGGTGTGCAGGATGAAAAAGTTTTCATCGAGATTTCGCAAAAGCGCCTGGCGCAACTGGGGCTGGACCTGAACCAGGTGCTGGCCCAGCTCGGCCAGCAAAACGCGATCGAGTCGGCCGGCGCGGTGCAGACGCCGCTGGACGTGGTGCAGGTGCGCGTGGCGGGCCAGTTCGAGGTGATAGAGCAGCTGCGCGCCATGCCGATACGCGGCAGCTCGGGCGGCCAGCTGCAGCTGGGCGACATCGCCGAGATCAAGCGCGGTTATGTGGACCCGCCTTCCGTGAAGGTGCACCACCAGGGCAAAGAAGTGATCGCATTGGGCGTTTCCATGGCCAAGGGCGGCGACATCATCGCGCTGGGCAAGTCGCTCACGGCGCTGTCAGGCCGCATCGAAAAAACCCTGCCTGCCGGCATCAAGCTCGTGAACGTGCAGAACCAGCCCAAGGCGGTGGCCACCTCGGTCAATGAATTCGTGCGCGTGCTGATCGAGGCCGTGGTGATCGTGCTGGCGGTGAGCTTCATCAGCCTGGGTTTTCACAAGCGCCCGACCAATGGCGGGGGCCCGTTGCCGCTGTGGAAGCGTTATTACATCGACATGCGGCCCGGCCTGGTGGTGGGTATCACCATCCCGCTGGTGCTGAGCCTGACTTTTCTGGCCATGTGGTACTACGGCATAGGTCTGCACAAGATCTCGCTGGGCTCGCTGATCATCGCGCTGGGCCTGCTGGTGGACGACGCCATCATTGCCGTCGAGATGATGGTGCGCAAGATGGAAGAAGGCTACGACAAGGTGCGCGCCGCCACCTTCGCCTACGAGATCACCGCCATGCCCATGCTGACGGGCACGCTGATCACCGCCGCGGGCTTTCTGCCCATCGGCCTGGCCAAATCCACGACCGGTGAATACACCTTCGCGATTTTCGCGGTGACGGTGATCGCGCTGGTGCTGAGCTGGATCGTCTCGGTGTATTTCGTGCCCTACCTGGGGACGCTGTTGCTCAAGGTGCCGCCGCATGTACAGGAAGTGGCCGCCGGCAAGGACAGCCCGCACGAAATGTTCGACAGCCCGTTCTACAGCAACTTTCGCAAGACGGTGAACTGGTGCGTGCAGCATCGCTGGATCACCATCGGATCCACGGTGTTGATCTTCGCCCTGGGCATCGTCGGCATGGGCAAGGTGCAGCAGCAGTTYTTCCCTGATTCCAGCCGGCCCGAGATCATGGTCGACATCTGGTTCCCTGAAGGCACCTCTTTTGCCGCCAACGAAGCCACCGCCAGGCGCGTGGAACAGCGCCTGATGAAGGAAGAGGGCGTCACCACGGTCAGCACCTGGATAGGTTCGGGCGTGCCGCGCTTTTATTTGCCGCTGGACCAGGTTTTTCCGCAGACCAACGTCTCGCAGATGATCGTGCTGCCCAAGGACCTGAAGGTGCGCGAATCGCTGCGCATCAAGCTGCCGGCCTTGCTGGCCACMGAATTCCCCGAGGTGCGYGGCCGCGTCAAGCTGCTGCCCAACGGCCCGCCTGTGCCTTACCCGGTGCAGTTCCGCGTGGTGGGTATAGACCCGCTGGTGCTGCGCGAGCGTGCCGACGAGGTCAAGGCGGTGATGCGCGAAAGCGGCAACACGCGCGGCGTGAACGACAACTGGAATGAGTCGGTCAAGGTGCTGCGCCTTGAGGTGGACCAGGCCAAGGCGCGCGCGATGGGCGTGACCAGCCAGTCGATCGCCCAGGCCTCGCGCACCATCCTGGCGGGTACACAGGTGGGCCAGTTCCGCGAGGGCGACAAGCTGATCGACATCGTGCTGCGCCAGCCGCTGGACGAGCGCAACGCGATCACCGACATCGGCAATGCCTACCTGCCCACGGCGTCGGGCAAATCGATCCCGCTCACCCAGATCGCCAAGCCGGTGTTCACCTGGGAGCCGGGCGTGATGTGGCGCGAAAACCGCGACTACGCCATCACGGTCCAGAGCGACATCGTCGAAGGCCTGCAGGGTGCCACCGTCACGCAGGAACTGATGCCCAAGCTCAAGGCGCTGGAGGCCAAATGGCTGGACAAGGGCATGACGGGCTACCGCATCCAGGTGGCCGGCGCGGTGGAGGAAAGCAGCAAGGGTTCGTCGTCGATCGTGGCGGGGCTGCCGGTCGCGCTGTTCATCGTGCTGACCCTTCTGATGCTGCAACTGCACAGCTTCAGCCGTTCGATCCTCGCCTTTTTGACGGGTTTCATGGGCATCGCAGGCGTGGCCGGAGCGCTGCTGGTACTGAACCGGCCGTTCGGTTTCGTCGCGCTGCTGGGCGTGATCGCGCTGTTTGGCATGATCATCCGCAACTCAGTGATCCTGATCGACCAGATCGAGCAGGACCGCGCCCGCGGGGTGCCGACATGGGACGCGATCGTCGAGTCGGCCGTTCGCCGGCTGCGGCCCATCGTGCTGACGGCCGCCGCTGCGGTATTGGCCATGATCCCGCTGTCGCGCAGCGTGTTCTGGGGGCCGATGGCCGTTGCCATCATGGGCGGCCTGATCGTAGCGACGGTACTGACGCTGCTGGCCTTGCCGGCCATGTATGCGGCCTGGTTCCGCGTCAAACGCGAAGATAAACAGGAAATGAAGCCGCATCCGGCTGAAACACCACTGCCAGCCTGATTCTTCCCGGCCGCCCGCCCGGACGCAAAAACCGGGCGCGATACCGGCTAAAATAGAGAGTTGACCGATTTCAAGCGGGGATTCGGAGGTTTTTCGGATTCCCGTTTTTATTTCCGGCGCGCGGGTGGCGAAATTGGTAGACGCACCAGGTTTAGGTCCTGACGCCAGCAATGGTGTGGGGGTTCGAGTCCCCCCCCGCGCACCACCCTGAGGCTTGCGGGCGGCAGTTCTTGCGTCCATGCGCTCAGGCGTTGCGGAAAACCCGCGACATGCCAGGTGAAAACCTGTTTTGACTATTTTTTGATCTTAGGAAGACCATCATGGCCGTGACTGTTGAAACCCTTGAAAAGCTCGAGCGCAAAATGACGCTCACGCTGCCCGTCAACACCATCCAGTCGGAAGTTGACACCCGCCTGAAGCGCCTGGCCCGCACGGTCAAGATGGACGGCTTCCGTCCCGGCAAGGTCCCGATGAACGTCGTGGCCCAGCGCTACGGCTATTCGGTGCACTACGAAGTCATGAACGACAAGGTCGGTGAAGCCTTCGCCGTGGCCGCCAACGAAGCCAAGCTGCGCGTCGCCGGCCAGCCCCGCATCAGCGAAAAAGAGGGCGCCCCCGAAGGCGAACTCGCGTTCGACGCGGTGTTCGAGGTCTATCCCGAAGTCAAGATCGCCGACCTGTCGGGCGCCCAGGTGGAAAAAGTCAGCGCCGACGTCAGCGACGCGGCCATCGACAAGACCCTGGACATCCTGCGCAAGCAGCGCCGCACCTTCGCCCAGCGCGCAGCCGATGCGCCCGCGCAGGACGGCGACCGCGCCACCATCGACTTTGAAGGCAAGATCGACGGCGAGCCCTTCGCCGGCGGCAAGGCCGAGGACTACCAGTTCCTGATCGGCGACGGCCAGATGCTCAAGGAATTCGAAGACGCCGTGCGCGGCATGAAGACCGGCGAAAGCAAGACCTTCCCGCTGAACTTCCCGGCCGACTACCACGGCAAGGACGTGGCCGGCAAACAGGCCGACTTCCTCGTGACGGTCAAGAAGGTCGAGGCCGCCCACCTGCCCGAAGTCAACGAAGCACTGGCGAAGTCGCTGGGCATTGCCGACGCGACGGTCGAAGGCCTGCGCGCCGACATCAAGAAAAACCTCGAGCGTGAAGTCAAGTTCCGCCTGCTGGCCCGCAACAAGAACGCCGTGATGGACGCGCTGGTCGCCAACGCCGAACTCGACCTGCCCAAGTCCAGCGTGCAGGCTGAACTGGACCGCATGATCGAAGGCGCGCGCGCCGACCTGAAGCAGCGCGGCATCAAGGACGCAGACAAGGCGCCGATCCCCGAAGAAATCTTCCGCCCGCAAGCCGAAAAGCGCGTGCGCCTGGGCCTTGTGGTGGCCGAGCTGGTGCGCACCAACGACCTGCAGGCCAAGCCTGACCAGCTCAAGGCTCACATCGAAGAGCTGGCTGCCAGCTACGAGAAACCGCAGGATGTGGTGCGCTGGTACCTGAGCGACAACCGCCGCATGGCCGAAGTCGAGGCCGTTGTGATCGAAAACAACGTCACCGACTTCGTGCTGGGCAAGGCCAAGGTCACCGAAAAAGCCATTTCCTTCGACGACCTGATGGGCCAGAACTGATTCTTCACGGCCTTCCCTGATCTTTCCTGATCCTGGGGCTTGTGCTTTGCGGCGCAGGCCCCAATTTCATTGGGCTACGGCTTGGCGGCCTGTGAGCCCGCTGTCAGCCCCCGCCGAAACTGCCTGATGGAGTTTTTGGGTACAGTACAAACATCTCTGGAGAAAACATGATGGTCCGAAACAGTATTTACGGCGGCGCCTATACCGGCCCGCAAGCCGGCGCCCAGGATGCGCAAGGCCTGGGCATGGTGCCCATGGTCATCGAGCAGTCCGGCCGCGGCGAGCGCTCCTACGACATTTACTCGCGCCTGCTCAAAGAGCGCGTGATCTTCCTGGTGGGTCCAGTCAACGACCAGACCGCCAACCTGGTAGTGGCCCAGCTGCTGTTCCTGGAAAGCGAAAACCCGGACAAGGACATTTCCTTCTACATCAACTCGCCAGGCGGTTCCGTGACGGCCGGCATGGCGATTTACGACACCATGCAGTTCATCAAGCCCGACGTCTCCACCCTGTGCGTGGGCATGGCGGCCAGCATGGGCGCTTTCCTGCTGTCGGCCGGCACCAAGGGCAAGCGCTTCTCGCTGCCGAACTCGCGCGTGATGATTCACCAGCCCTCGGGCGGCGCGCAAGGCCAGGCGACGGACATCGAAATCCACGCCCGCGACATCCTCAAGACGCGTGACCAGCTCAACCGGATCATGGCAGCCAACTGCGGCCAGCCGGTTGAAAAGATCGAACGCGATACTGAACGGGACTATTTCATGTTTGCGGACGAAGCCAAGGAATACGGCCTGGTCGACCAGGTCATCGCCAAGCGGCCCTGAGCGTCAGGGGCGGTAAAGCCGGCCAAAACGGCTTAAACCCCTCAAGTTGCTCAGCAACAACGGCGTTTTCTGTAACAGAAACGCCGTTTTTTTATTGGTTATCATTAGGTAACAGTTCCCTCCAGGCACCTTAAAGGCATCCCCACCAATGGCCGAGAAAAAAGGCTCCTCCAGCGAAAAGACTTTGCACTGCTCTTTTTGCGGTAAAAGTCAGCACGAAGTTAAAAAACTGATCGCTGGCCCCTCGGTATTCATCTGCGACGAATGCATCGATCTCTGCAACGAGATCATCCGCGACGAACTTCCCGCCGGCGAAGATGTCCGCGAAACCCGCACCGATTTGCCCACCCCCCTGGAAATCAAAGGGACGCTGGACGGCTATGTGATCGGCCAGGAGCCGGCCAAGCGCACGCTGGCCGTGGCGGTGTACAACCACTACAAACGCCTGCGCCACAAGGAAAAAGCCAAAAAAGACGACGTGGAGCTGACCAAGAGCAACATCTTGTTGATCGGCCCCACCGGCTCGGGCAAAACCCTGCTGGCCCAGACCCTGGCGCGCACGCTCAACGTGCCTTTCGTGATGGCCGATGCCACCACGCTGACCGAAGCCGGTTACGTGGGCGAGGACGTCGAAAACATCATCCAGAAGCTGCTGCAAAGCTGCAACTACGAAGTCGAGCGTGCCCAGCAGGGCATCGTCTACATCGATGAAATCGACAAGATCTCGCGCAAGTCCGACAACCCCTCCATCACGCGCGACGTGTCGGGCGAGGGCGTGCAGCAGGCGCTGCTCAAGCTGATCGAAGGCACCATGGCCTCGGTGCCGCCGCAGGGCGGCCGCAAGCATCCGAACCAGGACTTCCTGCAGGTGGACACCACCAACATCCTGTTCATCTGCGGCGGCGCCTTCGCCGGCCTGGAAAAAGTCATTGAAAACCGCACCGAAGCCTCGGGCATGGGGTTCGGGGCGACCGTCAAAAGCAAGAAGTCCCGCACCCTGACCGACGCCTTCAAGGAAGTCGAGCCGGAAGACCTGATCAAGTTCGGCCTGATCCCCGAGCTGGTGGGTCGCATGCCCGTGGTCGCCACGYTGGCCGAACTCAGTGAAGATGCGCTGGTGCAGATCCTGACCGAGCCGAAAAATGCCGTGGTCAAGCAGTTCAGCAAGTTGCTGGCCATGGAGGGTGTGGATCTCGAGATCCGCCCGTCCGCGCTCAAGGCCATCGCGCGCAAGGCCCTGGCCCGCAAGACTGGCGCTCGCGGCCTGCGTTCCATCCTGGAGCAGTCGCTGATCGACACCATGTTTGACCTGCCCAATGCCAGCAATGTCGACAAGGTTGTCGTGGACGAGTCCACAATCGAGGAAAGCAAGGCCCCCTTGCTGGTCTACCGAGAAGCGGCCAAGAAAGCCTGAGCATCACAAAGGCTGGCCGGAATGCTTGAAAAGCGCCTCCCGCGCCCCATGTCTGGGTTGATTGTGTTTCGCCGGGCCATGCAACTGGCTGCCACGGCCAACGTTTAAGGTTTATATGTCCGGACAAACTTCATTGCCTTCCACCCCCATCGACCTGCCTCTCCTGCCCTTGCGGGACGTGGTGGTGTTTCCGCACATGGTGATCCCGCTGTTCGTGGGCCGTCCCAAGAGCATCAAGGCGCTGGAGTCGGCGATGGAGGCCGAGCGCCGCATCATGCTGGTGGCGCAAAAAGCCGCCGCCAAGGACGAGCCCTCCGTCGAGGACATGTTTGAAGTCGGCTGCGTCGCCACCATCCTGCAACTGCTCAAGCTGCCCGACGGCACGGTGAAGGTGCTGGTCGAAGGCCAGCAGCGCGCCACCGTCAACAAGATTGAAGAGGGCGAGCAGCATTTCTCCGCCAACGTGACGCCCGTCGAAACGGTGGTCGTGATCGCCGGCGACAAGACCAGCGAAATCGAGGCCCTGCGCCGCGCGGTGATGCAGCAGTTCGACCACTACGTCAAGCTGAACAAAAAAATCCCGCCGGAGATCCTCACGTCGATCTCCAGCATCGACGACGCCGGCCGCCTGGCCGACACGATTGCCGCGCACCTGCCCCTCAAGCTCGACGCGAAGCAGGTGATCCTGGACTTGGCCAATGTCAAGGCGCGGCTCGAGAACCTCTACGAGCAGCTCGAGCGCGAGGTCGACATCCTCAACGTCGACAAGAAAATCCGCGGCCGCGTGAAGCGCCAGATGGAAAAGAACCAGCGCGACTTCTACCTCAACGAGCAGGTCAAGGCCATCCAGAAGGAACTGGGCGAAGGCGAAGAGGGCGCTGACATCGAAGAGATCGAAAAGAAGATCAAGTCCGCCAAGATGCCGCAGGAAGCGCGCAAGAAGGCCGAGAGCGAGCTCAAGAAGCTCAAGCTCATGTCGCCCATGTCCGCCGAGGCGACGGTGGTGCGCACCTACATCGACGTGCTGACCGGCCTGCCCTGGAGCAAGAAGACCAAGATCAAGCACGACCTGGGCAATGCCGAGAACGTGCTCAACGAAGACCACTACGGGCTCGAGAAGGTCAAGGACCGCATCGTCGAATACCTCGCGGTGCAGCAGCGCGTCGACAAGCTCAAGGCGCCCATCCTGTGCCTCGTGGGGCCTCCCGGCGTGGGCAAGACCTCGCTGGGACAGTCCATCGCGAAGGCGACCGGCCGCAAGTATGTGCGCATGGCCCTGGGCGGCATGCGCGACGAGGCGGAAATCCGCGGCCATCGCCGCACCTACATCGGCGCCTTGCCTGGCAAGGTGCTGCAGAGCCTGACCAAGGCCGGCACGCGCAACCCGCTGTTCCTGCTCGATGAGATCGACAAGCTGGGTACCGACTTCCGCGGCGACCCTTCCAGCGCGTTGCTCGAGGTGCTGGACCCGGAACAGAACCACACCTTCGGCGACCACTACGTCGAGGTCGACTTCGACCTGAGCGACGTGATGTTCGTGGCCACCTCGAACTCGATGAACATTCCGCCGGCCCTGCTGGACCGCATGGAAGTCATCCGCCTGTCCGGCTACACCGAAGATGAAAAAACCAGCATCGCCATGCGCTACCTGCTGCCCAAGCAGGTCAAGAACAACGGCGTGAAGGAAGACGAGCTGGAAGTGCAGGAGCAGGCCGTGCGCGACATCGTGCGCTACTACACSCGCGAAGCYGGCGTGCGYTCGCTGGAACGCGARCTCTCCAAGATCTGCCGCAAGGTCATCAAGGGCATCCAGCTCAAGAAGATGGAGCCCAAGGTCATCGTCACGCCGGACAACCTCAACGATTTCCTGGGCGTGCGCAAATTCAACTACGGCCGCGCCGAGCAGCAAAACCAGGTCGGCCAGGTCGTGGGCCTGGCATGGACCGAAGTCGGCGGCGACCTGCTGACCATCGAAGCCGCCATGATGCCCGGCAAGGGCGTGATCACGCGCACCGGTTCGCTGGGCGACGTCATGAAGGAATCCGTGGAAGCCGCGCGCACCGTGGTGCGCAGCCGCTCCAAAATGCTCGGCATCAAGGACGAGATGTTCGAAAAGCGCGACATCCACATCCACGTGCCCGATGGTGCGACGCCCAAGGACGGCCCAAGCGCCGGCGCCGCGATGACGACGGCTTTTGTTTCCGCGATGACAGGCATCCCGGTGCGCGGCGATGTGGCCATGACGGGCGAGATCACGCTGCGTGGTGAAGTCACGGCGATCGGCGGCCTGAAGGAAAAACTGCTGGCGGCATTGCGCGGCGGAATCAAGACCGTGCTGATCCCCGAGGAAAATGCCAAGGACCTGCAGGAGATTCCCGACAACGTCAAAAGCGGCCTGGAGATCGTGCCCGTGAAATGGATAGACCAGGTGCTGCAGGTCGCGCTTGAGCGCCAGCCTGTTCCCCTGACGGACGAAGAGGCCGCCGTTGCCGCGCCGGCCGCCGCGGTTGCGCCGACGGAAGCCGCGGGCACGGTCAAACATTAAGTCTTTGGCAAAGTTTTTTTGGACAGTTTGGAAAAGCCAAAAAACTACGCTATAATTTGAGGCTGTTATCGCGGGAGTAGCTCAGTTGGTAGAGCGCAACCTTGCCAAGGTTGAGGTCGAGAGTTCGAGACTCTTCTCCCGCTCCAATTTAAAGGGCAGCACTTCAAAATGCTGTCCTTTTTCATTGGGGGTTTCATATAAATAATCGGCAAGCCAGTGGGCTTGCCGAGGCAGACAGAACACGGCGCGGTAACAAAGCGGTTATGTACCGGATTGCAAATCCGGCTAGCCCGGTTCGACTCCGGGCCGCGCCTCCACCAAACCCCTGCAATCAGCCCCAGCCATGGGGCTTTTTTGTTTGACAATACGTTGTGAGACGCTTGGCCGGATGTTCTGCACGGAGCCTTGCGTAAAGCGTTTGAGCCTGAGTGGTGAAATAGGTAGACACAGCGGACTTAAAATCCGCCGCTTCGTGAATAGCGGGCGTACCGGTTCGATWCCGGTCTCAGGCACCACAGCGGCTCACCCATGTGCCGGGCGCGCTTTTGAAAACTGGGTAAGATAAATTCCATCATGTCCCGTTACAACACACCTTTTGAGATCCACGTGCACGGCGAAGTGCCTTTGCGTGTGGACGTTACCTTTGAGCAGCTGCAGGAGGCCCTGAAGCCGCTGTGGAAGTACGCGGGTTCCAAATCCCTGGCGGCGGCCGCCGCGAGCGCCTATGAGGAAGAGCCGGGCATCCGTTTCGACGTCCAAAAGCATTTGCTGCAGATGTGCTGGACGGTGCCGGGCGATGAAGACTTCCGCCAGGCGCTCGACGAAATGTGCATGGGGCTCAACGATCTTGCCGAGGCGGGCGCGCCCATCGAAGTGACGTTTTACGATTCCGACTTCGACGAGGACGAAAGCGACGAGGATGAAGAAGCGCGTGACGATTTCGCGATGTACTTCGTCGGCCCGACCCCGGCCGCCATCATGCAGGTCCAGCGCGACCTGCTGGTGCAGGACATGATTGGCCTGATGGAGCGTCATTTCGACGGTTCCGAGCTTGGCGAGGTCGTGGCGGCGGTCGACAAACTGTTCGAGCAGCGCTTTGACGCCTTGGTCAACTCCATGCAGCTTGGCAAGCCGCCACGCGGGCTGGGCGGGCCGCAGGGCGGCTCAGGCCACGGCGGCGGCCGCAAGCCAAGGCATCTGCACTAGGCAGGATCGCAAGCGGCTCCTGGGGACGCCTCCCCGGGAAAGCCCAGACCGCGCAGATAGACGTCAATCGCGCACTGGCCCACTTCAAGCAGGTCAAAGGCCTGCGGGTCCAGCAGCCAGTTCTGGATGATTCCGTCAATGAGGGCATGCAGGCCCTGCGCGCCCACCGATGCTGGCACCGGCAAGGTCAGGCTCATCTGGCCGGCGGCGGTTTCCATGCCTTGCTGGATGCGTTCCAGAAAGCCGCTGCGCACCGCCAGGTGGCGCAGGCGGACGGCCTGGAGTTCCTCCACATATTCGACTTTCTGCGTCGCGACCTCAAACACCCGGCGGGTCTGCGCATCGGTCACGATCTGCCTCAGGGCATTGACGGTGGAAAGCCGTATCCGCTCTATCGCGTTGAGGCCGGCTTCGCCCGGGGTTTCCTGTTTTTCGTTCTCATGGTTGAAGGACTCTTCCAGGGGCAGCGTGACCCGCTCCATCATCGCGTTGAACAGGTCCGCCTTGTCCTTGAAGTGCCAGTAAACGGCGCCGCGGGTGGCGCCTGCCCGCCGGGCGATGTCCTGCAGGCTGGTGCGCGATACCCCTTGGGATTGAAACAGGTGCTCAGCCGCATCCAGCAGCTTGTGGCGGGTGGCCAAAGCTTCTTCTTTTGTTCGACGGGCCATTGACTGCCTCCAAGGTAAATTCCGGGTAAATCCCCGGATTGTTGTTATACATTCATAAATGTATGTAAACTATAACACTCGCAAAAACCCTTATTCTTTTCGTTTTCGGTGAATGAGCTTTGCCTCAATTACCGACTGCCTCTCCCGCTTTGCGCTTTTTTCCCAAAATTTCGAGGAATAGCATGCCCAAGTTTCGCGTTGCCCCTTCATTTGTACCCCCTCAACTCCTGAAATACCAGCCTCTTGCTGTCGCAGCGGCACTGGCCTTGCTCCTGGCCGGATGCGGCAAAGGCGGCGGCGCCCCCSGCGGGGCGCCGCCGCCAGCTGAAGTCGGTGTGGTCACGGTCACACAGGGCGACGTGGGCCTGATCACCGAACTGCCCGGCCGCCTGGAAGCTTCGCGCGTCGCAGAAGTCAGGGCGCGCGCCGCCGGCATCTTGCAAAAGCGCCTGTTCCGCGAGGGCAGCGACGTCAAGGAAGGCCAGCAGCTGTTCAGCATTGATGCCGCACCCTACGCGGCCGCGGCCGCCAGCGCCAAGGCCAGCCAGGCCCGCGCCGAAGCCAATCTGGCACAGGCCACCTCGCTGGCCGAGCGCTACAAGCCGCTGGTCGAAGCCAACGCCGTCAGCAAGCAGGAATACGCCACCGCCGTGGCCGCGCAGAAGCAGGCCGAAGCCGACGTGGCGGTGGGCAAGGCCAGCGTGCAGACTGCCAGCATCAACCTGGGCTACGCCTCGGTGACGGCGCCGATCTCGGGCCGCATCGGCCGCGCACTGGTGACCGAAGGCGCGCTGGTCGGGCAGGGCGAGGCCACGCAGCTTGCCGTGATCCAGCAAATCAACCCCATGTACGTCAACTTCACGCAATCGGCGCCCGAAATCATGAAGCTGCGCGCCGCGATGGACAGCGGCCAGTTCAAGCGCGCCAGCGGCGCCGAAGCCGCCAGCGTGCGCGTCGTGCTCGAAGACGGCAGCGAATACGCGCGTCCCGGCCGCCTGCTGTTTTCCGACCTGACAGTCGACGCCACGACCGGGCAGATCACCCTGCGCGCCGAAGTCCCCAACCCCGGCGGCCAGCTGCTGCCGGGCCTCTACGTGCGCGTGCGCCTGGAGCAGGCGCAAGCCAGCAATGCCGTCACCTTGCCGCAGCAAGCCGTCACGCGCACGGCGCAGGGCGACACCGTCATGGTGGTGGGCGCCGACGGCAAAGTCAGCCCGCGCACCATCAAGATCGGTTCGGCCCAGGGCAACCAGTGGGTGGTGCTGGACGGCCTGAAGACCGGTGAGCAGGTCATGGTCGACGGCTTCCAGAAACTGCAGCCCGGCGCCACCGTCAAGCCCGTGCCGTGGCAGGCGCCCGGCGCCAAGCCAGCGGCTGGCGCGGCGTCCTCCCCGGCGGCGCCGGCATCAGGCGCATCCGCCGCGAAACCCGCCGCTTCCGCAGCATCCGCGGCAGCGAAGTAAGGAGCCCAGCACATGGCCAAGTTTTTCATTGATCGGCCGATCTTTGCCTGGGTGATCGCATTGTTCATCCTGGTGATGGGTGGCGTGGCGATCACGCAGCTGCCGATCTCCCAGTACCCGCCGGTGGCGCCGCCCGCCATCGTCGTCAATACCGCCTACCCGGGCGCTTCGGCCCAGACGCTGGAGGACAGCGTGCTGTCGGTGATCGAACGCGAAATGAACGGTTCGCCCGGCCTCATTTACATGGAGTCGGTTGCGCAGGCCGACGGCACCGGCAGCATTACGCTGAGCTTTGAGCCCGGCACCAACCCCGACCTGGCGCAGGTGGACGTGCAGAACCGGCTCTCGCGCGCCTCGCCGCGCCTGCCCGCCGCGGTGACGCAGCAAGGCGTGCGCGTCGACAAGTCGCGCTCCAACTTCCTGCTGTTCACCATGCTCTCGTCCGACAACCCGGCGCATGACCCCGTTGCGCTGGGCGACTATGCTTCGCGCAACATCGTGCCTGAACTGCAGCGTGTCAAAGGCATCGGCCAGGCCCAGCTGTTTGGCAGCGAACGCGCCATGCGCATCTGGCTGGACCCGGCCAAGCTGCGCGGCGTCAGCCTCTCGGCGAACGACGTCAACACTGCGATCCGCGCCCAGAATGCCCAGGTATCCGCCGGCAGCATCGGCGACCGGCCCAATGTGGCGGGGCAGGGCATCGCGGCCACGGTGGTGGTCAATGGCCAGCTCGCCAACGTCGAGCAGTTCGGCAACATCGTGCTGCGCGCCAACACCGACGGCTCGGCGGTGCGCCTCAAGGACGTCGCGCGCATCGAACTCGGCGGCCAGTCTTACGCGACGTCGGCGCGCCTGAACGGCAAGCAGGCCATCGGTATCGGCGTGCAGCTCGCGCCCAGCGGCAATGCCCTGGCCTCGGCCAAGGCCGTGCGTGAGAAGATGACCGAACTCGAGCGCTACTTCCCGCAAGGCATGAAGTGGAGCATCCCCTACGACAGTTCGCGCTTCGTCAAGATCTCGATCTCGCAAGTGGCCGAGACSCTGKTCGARGCSGTGGYRCTGGTGTTCCTGGTGATGTTCCTGTTCCTGCARAACTGGCGCTACACCATCATCCCGACCATCGTCGTGCCTATCGCGCTGCTGGGCACCTTTGCCACGCTGCTGGCGCTCGGGTTCTCAATCAACGTGCTGACCATGTTCGGCATGGTGCTGGTCATCGGTATCGTGGTGGACGATGCGATCGTAGTGGTCGAGAACGTCGAACGCATCATGACCGAGGAGGGCCTGCCACCGCTGGAGGCGACCCGCAAAGCCATGGGCCAGATTTCGGGCGCCATCATCGGCGTGACTGTGGTGCTGATTTCGGTGTTCGTTCCGCTGGCCTTCTTCGCGGGCTCGACCGGCAACATCTACCGCCAGTTCTCGGCGGTGATGGTCTCGTCCATCGCTTTCTCGGCCTTCATGGCCCTGTCGCTCACGCCGGCGCTGTGCGCCACGTTGCTCAAGCCGGTCGAAGCCGGGCACCACCATGCCAAGACCGGTTTCTTCGGCTGGTTCAACCGCGGTTTTTCGCGCACGGCCAAGAGCTATGAAAGCATGGTCGCGCGCATCCTCAAGCGCGCGGCGCGCTACCTCATCATCTACGTGGCCATCATCGGCGCGGTGGCGGTGGTCTACCTGCGCCTGCCCACCTCCTTCCTGCCCAACGAAGACCAGGGCAACCTGCTGGTGAACGTGCAGCTGCCGCCGGGCGCGACCTACGAGCGCACGCTCTCGGTGATGCAGACCGTCGAGGGCTTCATGCTCAAGCAGCCCGAAGTCGAAAGCATGGTCGGCGTGCTTGGCTTCAGCTTCTCCGGCCAGGGCCAGAATGCCGCGCTTGCCTTCGTGACGCTCAAGGACTGGAAGGAGCGCGACGGCGAACAGCACTCGGCCAGCGCCGTGGCGGGCCGCGCCTTCGGTGCGCTCATGGGTGTGCGTGACGCCTTCATCTACCCGCTGAGCCCGCCGCCGATTCCTGAACTCGGCACGGCTTCTGGTTTCAGCTTCCGCCTGCAGGACCGCGGCGGCGCGGGCCACCAGGCCCTTGTCAATGCGCGTAACCAGTTGCTGGGCCTGGCGTCCAAGAGCTCGGTGCTCGCGCAGGTGCGCCCCGACGGCCTGGAAGACGCGCCCCAGTTGCAGATCGACATCGACCGCGACAAGGCCAACGCGCTGGGCGTCACCTTCGACTCGATCAACTCGGTGCTGTCGACCTCGCTGGGCTCCAGCTATGTGAACGACTTCCCGAACCAGGGCCGCTTGCAGCGCGTGGTGGTGCAGGCCGACGCGCCGGCGCGTATGCAGCCCGACGACCTGCTCAGGCTCAACGCCAGCAACAGCAAGGGCCAGCCTGTGCCGCTGTCGGCTTTTGCCAGCACGCGCTGGATCACCGGYGCCATGCAGACCGTGCGCTACAACGGCTACCCCGCGATGCGCATAGGCGGCAGCGCCGCGCCGGGCTACAGCACCGGCGCCGCGATGGCCGAGATGGAAAAGCTCGCGGCCCAGTTGCCCCAGGGCTTCGGCTTTGAATGGACCGGCCAGTCGCGTGAGGAAAAACTCGCCGGCTCCCAGGCCACGCTGCTCTACGGCTTCGCCATCCTGGCGGTGTTCCTGTGCCTGGCCGCGCTGTACGAGAGCTGGAGCATTCCGCTGGCCGTGATCCTGGTCGTGCCGCTGGGTGTGATCGGTGTGCTGCTCGCCACCTTGTTCCGCAGCTACGCGAACGATGTGTACTTCCAGGTCGGCCTGATCACCATCATCGGCCTGTCGGCGAAGAACGCGATTCTGATCATCGAATTCGCCAAGGACCTGCAGGCGCAGGGCAGGGGCGTGATCGAGTCCGCGCTGGCGGCGGCCCACTTGCGGTTCCGCCCCATCGTCATGACCTCGCTGGCCTTCGGCCTGGGCGTGGTGCCGCTGGTCATCGCCTCGGGCGCGGGCTCCGCGAGCCAGCGCGCCATCGGCACCGGCGTGATTGGCGGCATGATCACCGGCACGGCCCTGGCGGTGATTTTTGTCCCCGTGTTCTTTGTGGTGGTGCGCRGCCTCTTCAAGGGCAGCGAACGGCAGAACAGGATGTATTCCGAGCATGCCAAAGCGGCAGGCATCAGCGGAGAGGAAGGAAATGAAGGCAAGGCCCATGACTAAGACAAGGCTCCCACAACTTCTGGCGCTGGGCGCGGCGGCACTGCTCGCCGGCTGCTCGATGATCCCGAAGTACGAACGGCCGGCCGCCCCGGTGGCCGACCAATACCCCACCGCCTCGGGCTGGATCGCAGAGTCGGCGCAGACACAGCCCACCGCCAACACGCCGGCCGCGGCCGACATCGAGTGGCAGGCGTTTTTCAGCGACCCGCAGCTGCGCAAGCTGATCGACGCCGCGCTGCGCAACAACCGCGACCTGCGCATCGCCGTGCTCAACATCGAGCAGGCGCGTGCGCAATATCGGATCCAGCGCGCCGACCAGTTCCCGACCATCAACGCCGGCATCACCGGTTCGCGCCAGCCCAATGCCAATGGCAACGGCAGCATCACCAGCGCCTACACCGGCGGTTTGCTGATGACGTCCTACGAGCTGGATTTCTTCGGCCGCGTCGCCAGCCTCAAGGAGGCGGCGCTGGCTCAGTACCTGGCGACGGAAGAAGGGCGCAAGACCACCCAGATCAGCCTGATCGCCGCGGTGGCCAATACCTACCTGAGCCTGCTGGCCGATGAAGAACTGCTGGCGATCACGCAGCAGACGCTGGTGACACGCGAGGAATCCTTCAAGCTCAGCAAGCTGCGTTTTGACAACGGCGTCACCTCGGAACTGGACTTCCGCCAGGCCGAGTCGCTGACCGAGGCGGCCCGTGTCTCGCTGGCCCAGCAGGTGCGCCAGCGCGCGCTGGACCAGAATGCACTGACCTTGCTGATCGGGCAACCCCTCACCGGCGAGCTGGCCGTGGCCCTGCCGGCCGGCAAAGGCCTGGCCGATGCGCCCTTGATGGTCGACGTGCCCGCGGGCCTGCCTTCTGACCTGCTGACGCGGCGCCCCGACGTGCGCCAGGCCGAGCAGTTGCTGCTGTCCGCCAATGCCGACATAGGCGCGGCGCGCGCGGCATTTTTCCCGCGCATTTCGCTTACGGCCAGCGCCGGCAGCGCCAGTTCGCACCTGAACGGCCTCTTCAAGAGCGGTTCCTATGGCTGGACCATGGCGCCGCAGTTGATCCTGCCGCTGTTCGACGCGGGCCGCAACCGCGCGGGCCTGGATTCGGCCAACGCCGGGCGTGACATCGCCATCGCCCAGTACGAGAAGTCCATCCAGACGGCTTTCCGCGAAGTGGCCGATGCCCTGGCCGGCCGCGCCACCCTGGGTGAACAGCTGCGCGCCCAGCAGGCCCAGGCGAATGCCGAGGCCACACGCTTCAAGCTGGCCGACCTGCGCTACCAGAACGGCGTGGCCAGCTACCTGGACCAGCTCGACGCGCAGCGCGCATTGTTCACCGCGCGCCAGGCCGTGGTGCAGACTCGCCTGGCCCAGCTGCAAAGCCAGGTCACGCTGTACAAGACGCTGGGCGGTGGCTGGAAGGAGCCGCCTCCCGAGCCGGCCCTGAGCCTGAAGTCCGACACCCAGCTCAGCCGCTGAAGCCGGTCGTCGTTAAATCAGCCCGCTCCCTGTTCAAAGGGGGCGGGCTTTTTTATTCCCGGCTGCGGCTGAGGTCGCTGTGCGCATCCCGGAATTGGAATTCATTTGTTAGCAGGTGTGCCGAATGTATCCATGCCCAGGCCTGCCATGCGGGGTCTCTCAAGTGACAAGGCACGCTAATTGCTGAAGGGTTACTCCCTACGGAGCGGCCTCCGGGGCGGCGGTATATTCGCGCCGACCGACAGGCCAAACGTCTGGCCACCCCCACGGGAGGCGAGACGCTCCACCCACCACGGCGGGCCACAAGCCCGCCAGTTTTATTCAAGGAGTGCAACCAGCATGAACCCAAACTGGACGATGAAAACCCTGGCCGGCGCTGTGCTGCTGGCCTTCGCCGGCCTGGCCGCCGCGGCCACGGTGCCCGCCGGCGTGAAACTGCATGAGACCCAGGAGCTGGTCCGCAACAACGGCTCCGAGCCCGAAACCCTGGACGCCGCGCTGGCGACCGGCGTTCCGGCCAACAACGTGATCCGCGAGATGTTCGAAGGACTGTGCGCCGCGGACAACAACGGCAAGATCGTGCCCGGCGTGGCCGAGAGCTGGAAGCAGGTCGACCCGCAAACCTGGGTCTTCAAGCTGCGCAAAAACGCCAAGTGGTCCAACGGCGACGCCGTGACGGCCGACGATTTCATCTACAGCATGCGCCGTTTCGTCGACCCGGCGACAGCCTCSAAGTACGCTTCCACCTACGGCGTCTTCCTGCTCAATGCGAAAGAGATCATCGAAGGCAAGAAACCCGTCACCGAACTGGGCGTCAAGGCCGTCGATCCCTACACCCTGGAAATCAAGACGCCTTTCCCCGTCAGCTTCCTGCCCGAAGTCGTGTCCAACCCCCAGCTGGCGCCCCTGCACAAGGCCACCATCGAAAAATTCGGCAAGGACTGGACCCGGCCCGCCAACATGGTGAACAACGGCGCCTTCTCGTTGAAGGACTGGCAGGTCAACAGCAAGATCATCCTGGCCAAGAATCCCACGTACTGGGATGCCAAGAACGTTCAGCTCACCAAGATCACCTACCTCTCGGTCGAGGACGGCAATGCCGACGTCAAGCTTTATGAGTCGGGCGAGAACGACTGGGTCTACCAGCTCCCGCCCGGGACTTACGACAAGTACAAGGCGCAGTACCCCAAGGAAATCCGCAACACCGACATGCTGGGCCTGCGCTACTACTCGCTGAACAACGCGGACCCGGCCCTCAAGGACATCCGTGTGCGCAAGGCGCTGTCGATGGCGCTGGACCGCGACATCCTGGCGCAGCGCGTCACGGCAGACGGGCAGACCCCGGCCTACGGCGTGATCGTCAAGGGCACCTCGGGCGCCGACGTCACCGTCTACGACTGGGCCAAGTGGCCCGCCGACAAACGCATTGCCGAAGCTAAAAAATTGCTCAAGGAAGCCGCGCTTCCGGCCGGCACCAAACTAAAGTTCTCCTACAACACCAGTGATTACCACAAGAAGATGGCCATCTTCGCGGCTTCCGAGTGGAAGACCAAGCTGGGCCTGGACGTGGAACTCGACGCCATGGAGTTCAAGGTCCTGATCAAGAAGCGCACCGACAAGGACTACCAGATCGCCCGCAATGGCTGGATCGCCGACTACAACGACGCCACCACCTGGCTCACGCTGGTGCAATGCGACTCCGACCAGAACTACCACAACAGCTGCAACCGCAAGGCTTCCGCGCTGATCGACGAAGGCAACCAGCAACTGGACCCGGCCAAGCGCAAGGTGCTGCTGACCCAGGCGGCGAAGATGATCATGGAAGACTACCCGATCATCCCGCTGCTGCAGTACACCGTACCGCGCCTGGTCAAGCCCTATGTGGGCGGTTATTCGACCACCAACGCGCTGGACCGCTACCGCGGCAAGGACCTGTACATCGTCAAGCACTGACGACGGCCATGGGGCAGGCGCCGCCGCGCCTGCCCGTCCCTGATCCGCTTCTTCCATTTCCCGAAATATTCTGATGCCTTGCAGGCGGTTCAGGGCTAAGCTGTACCCGGCCCACACCTTCATGCGCTCACACTGACTAGCCCGGAGATTCCCCATGTGGTCTTACACCTTCAGGCGCATCCTGGCGACGATCCCGACCTTGCTGGCCGTCGTCACCGTCTGCTACCTCCTGCTGCACGGCACGCCGGGCGGACCCTTCGACGACGAGCGCAAGGTCTCCGCGGCGGTGCTGGCCAACCTCCAGGCCAAATACCACCTCGACCTGCCGCTGTGGCAGCAGTACCTGTACTACCTCAACAGCCTGCTGCACGGCGACCTGGGCGCATCTTTCCGTTATGCCGACTGGTCGGTCAATGAGCTGGTGGCCAAGGCGCTGCCGGTGTCCGCGGCGATAGGCGGGGGCGCCATTCTCATCTCGCTGTTTGTCGGGGTCTTCCTCGGCACTATGGCCGCCCTGCGGCAGAACAGCGCCATCGACTATGGGGTCATGTTGCTCGGCAACGCGGGCCATGTGTTTCCCTCTTTTGTGATCGGCCCGGTGCTGATCCTGGTGTTCGCCGTATGGCTCAAGGTCGCGCCGGCCGGCGGCTGGGACGACTTTTCGCCGCGCTTCATGGTGCTGCCCATGCTGCTGCTGATCTTCATCAACGTGGCGACCATAGGGCGCGTCATGCGCGGCAGCCTGATCGAGGTGCTGCACAGCAATTTCATACGCACCGCGCGCGCCAAGGGCCTGCCCACGCGCACCATCATCCTGCGCCACGCCCTCAAGCCCGCGCTGCTGCCGGTGGTGTCCGTCATGGGCCCGTTGGCGATTTCATCGATCACCGCGGCCATCGTGACCGAATCGGTGTTCTCGCTGCCCGGCATCGGCAAGCTCATCGTCAACGGCGCGGCCAACCGCGACTACACCCTGGTGCTGGGCCTGGTGGTGCTGGTGACCGTGATCGCCGTGACGCTGAACCTGCTGGTCGACCTGGCCTACGCCTTGCTTGACCCGAAGATCCGCTACTGAAGCCACTCTTGAAGCGACCCCCCAATGCTGTTCAGGAACAAAGACAAACAAGACCGGCTGGCCGCGGCGCTGGGCAATACGCTGCGAACGGCACCGGCCGATATCGCGGGGCGCAGCCCCTGGGACGATGCGCGGACGCGCTTTTTGCGCAACAAGGCGGCGGTGTTCAGCCTGTGCCTTCTCACATTCATCACCCTGGCCTGCATCGCCGGGCCGTGGCTGCTGCCGCATGCCTTCGACGCCGCCGACTGGGACGCCATGAGCCTGCCGCCCACGCTCAAGAATGCGCATTTTTTCGGCACCGACGAGTCGGGCCGCGACCTGCTGGTGCGCAGCCTGGTCGGCGGCCGCGTGTCGCTGATGGTGGGCTTCCTGGCCACGCTGTCGGCCGTCACGCTGGGCATTGTCTGGGGCGCCACGGCGGGCTTTCTGGGCGGCAGGGTGGATGCCTTCATGATGCGCGTGGTCGACATGATGTATGCCGTGCCCTACCTGCTGATCGCCCTCCTGATGGTGACCATCCTGGGCCGCGCCTTCTACCTGGTGGTGATCACCATCACGGTGTTCTCCTGGATGGACATGGCGCGCGTGGTGCGCGGCCAGACCCTGTCGCTGCGTTCGCGCGAGTTCATTGAAGCCGCGCGCGCGCTGGGCGTGCCGACGCGGCGCATCATCTTCCAGCACATCGTGCCCAACCTGCTGGGTATCGTGGTGATCTACACCACGGTCACCGTGCCGGCCGTGATCCTGGTGGAGTCGGTGCTGTCCTTTCTGGGGCTGGGCATCCAGGAGCCCATGACGAGCTGGGGCGTGCTGATTCACGATGGCGCGTCCGTCATGGAGGTCTCGTCCTGGATGCTGCTGTTCCCGGCCGGCCTGCTGTCGCTGACCCTTTATTGCTTCAACTACATCGGGGACGGCCTGCGCGATGCGCTGGACCCCAAGGAACGCTGAGCACGCCATGAGCCTGATCGAAGTCAAGAATCTCGGCGTCCAGTTCCAGACCCAGGACGGGCTGGTCTACGCCGTCAACGGCATCAATTTTTCGCTGGACCGGGGCCAGACCCTGGGCATCGTCGGCGAAAGCGGCTCCGGCAAAAGCCAGAGCGTGCTGGCCATGATGGGCCTGCTCGCCAGCAACGGCAAGGCCACCGGCCAGGCCTTGTACCAGGGCCGGGACCTGCTGGCCATGAAGCCAGCCGAACTCAACAAGATACGCGGCAACCGCGTGGCCATGATCTTCCAGGATCCCATGACCTCGCTCAACCCTTACCTGACGGTGGAGCGGCAGATGACCGAGGTGCTGCAATTCCACAAGGGCCTGGACCGCAAGGCGGCGCGCGCCTGCTCGGTGCAGTTGCTTGACGCCGTGAAGATTCCCGATGCGGCGGGCCGCATCGGCCTGTACCCGCACGAGTTTTCGGGCGGCATGCGCCAGCGCGTGATGATCGCCATGGCCTTGCTGTGTGAGCCCGAGGTGCTGATCGCCGACGAACCCACGACCGCTCTAGACGTGACGGTGCAAGCGCAGATCATCGCCTTGCTGCGCGAGCTGCAGCGCGACTTCGGCACCGCCATTGTCATGATCACGCACGACCTGGGCGTGGTGGCGGGCCTGTGCGACGAGGTGATGGTGCTTTACGGCGGGCGCGTGATGGAGCAGGGCAGCGCCGACAGTATTTTTTACCGCGCCTCGCATCCCTATACCGTCGGCCTGCTGGGCGCGATCCCGCGGCTGGACGCGGAAGAGGAGGTGCTGGTCGCCATTCCCGGCGCGCCGCCCAATATGGCGAAGCTGCCCAGCGGCTGCCCGTTCAGCGAGCGCTGCACCCTGGCCAGCGCGCAATGCGTGGACCTGCTGCCCGCGCTGCTGCCGGCCGAACACGATCCGGCCGTGCTGCGGGCCTGCCACCGGTCCGTCCAGGCAGTCTCGGAGCTAGTGGTGAAGGAGGCCAGCCATGCGTGAGCCTGCTCCACCCATCCTGTCGGTACGCGATCTCAAAGTGCATTTCCGGATCAAGGGGGGCGCCTGGCCCTGGTCGCCGGCCCGCATCCTCAAGGCCGTGGACGGCGTCTCCTTCGACATCCACGCGGGTGAAACCCTGGGCGTGGTGGGCGAGTCGGGCTGCGGCAAGTCGACCCTGGCGCGCGCGGTGCTGAACCTGATCCCGGCCACCGCCGGCAGCATTGTCTGGATGGGCCGGGAGATGGCGGGGGCCTCCAGCGAAACCTGGCAGGCAGCCAGGGCCGACATCCAGATGATCTTCCAGGACCCGCTGGCCTCGCTGGACCCGCGCATGACCATTGCGCAAATCATCGCCGAGCCTTTGCGCACGCACCGCCCCGCGATGCCCGAGGCCGAGGTGATGCAGCGCGTGAAAGCCATGATGGGCCGTGTCGGCCTGATGCCGCAGCAGATCAACCGCTACCCGCACGAGTTCTCCGGCGGCCAGTGCCAGCGCATAGGCATTGCGCGCGCGCTGATCCTGGAGCCCAAGCTCATCATCTGCGACGAGCCGGTGTCGGCGCTCGACGTTTCCATCCAGGCGCAGATCATCAACCTGCTCAAGGAACTGCAAAAAACCATGGGCCTGGCCTTGATCTTCATCGCCCACGACCTGGCCGTCGTCAAACACATCAGCGACCGCATCCTGGTGATGTACCTCGGCCGTGAGATGGAAGTGGCCCACAAAAAAGCGCTGTACGCGGCGCCGCGCCACCCCTACACCCGGGCCCTGCTGTCGGCCATCCCGATTCCCGACCCGGCACTGGAACGCAAAAAAGTCATCCAGCTGCTGCAGGGCGATTTGCCTTCACCCATGGCGCCGCCTTCGGGATGCGTGTTCCGCACGCGCTGCCCGCTGGCGATTGCGCGCTGTGCCGAGGAGGTACCGGCGCTGCGCCGCCTGAGTGACCAGACCGAAGCGGCCTGCCTGCTGGCCTGACCTTCCTAACGGTGGGTCACCGAAGGAAGCACAGGTAGACCGCAAAAATGGCGACCAGCCACAGGGTCTCTGCCAGCATCAGCGCCATGGGCCGCCAGCCGAGCTTGACCAGTTCCTCGAACGAGGTCTTGATGCCCAGCGCCGCGATGGCGACCACCAGGCAGATGCGCGAGACCTGGCCCAGCGCCTCGTTGATCCGCGGCGTGACCACACCCAGGCTGTTGGCCAGCACCAGCGCCATGAAGCCGACCAGGAAAAAAGGCAGCAGCGGCGTGCGCGGGCCGGCATCGCCGGTGCCGCTGCTGCGCCGCCGCCAGTACCAGGCCAGCACCGCCACCACGGGCACCAGCAAGGTGACGCGAAACAGCTTGACGATCACCGCGACGTCGCCGGTCTCGTGCGACATCATCAGGCCCGCGCCCACGACCTGCGCCACGTCGTGGATGGTCCCGCCCAGGAAAATGCCGGCGCCGGCGTCGTCCAGCCGCAGGAGTCTGGCCAGCAGCGGGTAGCTGACCATCGCCAGCGTCGACAGTCCGGTGACGCCGACCACGGTCAGCAGCGTGTGGCGCTCGTTGTCCTGCGTTTTGGGCATCACCGCCGCCACGGCCAGGGCCGCTGAAGCGCCGCAGATCGACACGGCGGCGCCGCAGAGCAGGCCGAAGTCGGTGCTCAGGCCCAGGCGCCGCGCCAGCCAGGCGCCCAGCGCGATGGCGCTGGCAATGGCGATCACGGCGGTGGCCAGCGGCCCTATGCCCAACTGCCCGATTTGCGCCAGCGTGATGCGCGCGCCCAGCAGGGCCACGCCTATGCGCAGCAGCGTCCTGGCGCAGAACTCGATGCCGGGCTTGCAGCGCGCGTCCTGGTACAGGAAGTGAAAGGCCAGGCCGAACAACAGCGCGTAAAGCAGCTGCGGGCCGCCGTAGTGCTCTGAAAGAAAAGTCGCCGCCAACATGATGAGCAGCGGCAAAGCCAGGCCGGGCCAGAGGCTGCGGGCGTGGAGGAGCCAGGGGCGCGCAGGGCTGGGCATGGTCGTGCAAACCTCGTGAAAAAGCGAAGAAGGAAAGGCGCCCCAGGAGGCGCGAGGGGGTAGGGGCCTGAAGGCCCCGGTGCTCAGGTTTGCAGTGCGGCGAAGCCCTGCTGCAAGTCGGCTAGCAGGTCGGCCGGGTCCTCGAGCCCGATGTGCAGCCGGATGATCTGGCCGCGGCCCGACCAGTCGGTCACGCTGCGGGCATTGCGCAGGTTGGCCAGCGTGACCAGGCTTTCATAGCCGCCCCAGGACGCGCCCAGGCCGAACAGCCGCAAGCCGTCGATCAGCCGCTCGGCGGCGGCCTGGTCGAATCCCTGCTGAAGCTCAAAAGACAGCAGGCCGTTGGTGCCCTTGCAGTCGCGCTGCCAGAGGGCATGGCCCGGGTCGCCGGGCAGGGCCGGGCAGAACACGGTGGCTACCTCGCTGCGCGCCTGCAGCCAGGCCGCCACTTTCAGCGCGTGGCTTTCATGCAGGGCCAGGCGCGCGGCCATGCTGCGCACGCCGCGCAGCACCAGGTAGGCGTCGTCGGGGCTCACCGTCATGCCGAAGGCGTCGCTACGCTCGTTCAGCGCCTGCCACGCGGCTTGCGTGGTGGCGACGGTGCCCATCATCACGTCGGAATGGCCCGACAGGTATTTGGTGGCGGCCATGACGGACACGTCGGCGCCCAGCGCCAGCGGCCGATACTGATGGCCCGATCCCCAGGTGTTGTCGGCCACCAGCAGCGCTCCCCGCGCATGGGCGATGGCGGCCAGGCGCGGCAGGTCGCACATCTCGTAGACCAGCGAGCCCGGGCACTCGGTGTAAACCATGCGCGTGCCGGCTTCCATTTTTTCTTCCACGTCGCTGCCGTCGGCCGCAAAAAAAGTGCAGCGGATGTTGTAGGGCGTGAGGAAGGAGTCGACCAGCTTG
The DNA here is from genome assembly GCF_056405595.1 of Polaromonas sp. P1_G1. Lineage (NCBI taxonomy): Bacteria > Pseudomonadati > Pseudomonadota > Betaproteobacteria > Burkholderiales > Comamonadaceae > Polaromonas > Polaromonas sp. P1_G1. The sequence goes on along the minus strand of NZ_JBFUBU010000005.1, from coordinate 45,540 downwards.
CGCGCCGGTTCGTAGACGCTGTCCGACATCAGCACATGGTCGCCGGGCTTGAGGTAGGCCAGCAGCGTCATGGCAATGGCGGCCAGGCCCGTGGGGAACAGCCGTGTGCGATATGCGCCTTCGAGTTCGCTCACCAGGTCTTCCAGCGCGTAGTTGGTCGGGTTGCCGCGGGCCCCATAGGTGAACACACGCTCTTCGCCGCGCCGCTGGCGCATCTCGCGCTGGTGCGCCGTGCTGTCGAACAGCACGGTGCTGGCGCGCACCACGGGCGGGTTGACCGGCCGCCCGCCCTCAAAGACCGGTTGCTTGCCGGCGTGGACCAGGCGGGTCAGGGGGGAAGCTGCCGGCGGCGATTTTTTGTTCATGTCGGGAAAGCCTTGGTGAATGAGCGATCAGTCTAGCTTGGCGCCCGACAGTTTGACGACGCGCGACCAGCGGGCGATGTCCGCCTTGAGCTGCGCGGCAAAGGCCGCCGACGTGTTGCCGACCACTTCGCTGCCGCCGTCGGTGATCAGCTTGCTGACTTCCGGCGTCTTCAGGGAACGCACGATGCTGTCGTGCAGGTAGGCCACGCGCTCGGGCGGCGTGCCGGCCGGCGCGAAGAAACCGTACCAGTCTTCAAAGGTGGTGTTCTTGTAGCCCAGCTCTTCGAGCGTCGGCACCTTGGTGAACACGCCGATGCGGCGCGGGCTGGTGACGGCCAGTGCGCGCATCTTGCCGTTCTGGATGAAGCTGGACACGGAGGCGGTGGAGGTGATGAGCACGTCCACCTGGCCGCCCAGCAGGTCGGTGATGGCCGGCGCCGCGCCCTTGTAGGGCACGTGGGTCATGCCGATGCCGCTGTCTTTTTCGAGGACCACGCCGACCAGGTGCGAGAGCGTTCCGTTGCCGGGCGTGGCATAGGTGACACGTCCGCCGGGGGCTTTGGTCTGTGCGGCCAGATCGGCGAAGCTTTTGAGCGGCGAATTGCTGGGCACCACCAGCACCAGGGGCGCGGCGTTGATCTGGGTGATGGGCAGGAAGTTTTTCAGCGGGTCGAAGCCGGGCGATGCGTACAGCGTGGGGTTGACGGCCATCAGCGATACCTGGCCGGTGAGCACGGTGTAGCCGTCGGGTTTGGCATCGGCCACGGCCTTGGCGCCAATGTTGCCGCCGGCGCCGCCGCGGTTGTCGACGATGGCGGTCTGGCCGGTGATGTCGGACAGGCGGGTGGTCACAAAACGCGTGGTGGCGTCATTGCCGCCGCCGGCGGGGAAGGGCGACACAAACTTGATGGCCTGGTTCGGGAAACCGCCGACCTGGGGCATGGGCTGCGCGGAGGCGGCGCCGTGTACGGCGAGCAGGGCGCAGCAGAGCGAGGCGGCGGTGAATTTCAGCTTGGCAAACATGGGGGCTCCTGAATGGATGGAAGCAAAAAGTGGAAAAGAAAAATGGGGTCGCCGGGCCGGCGGGGCTCAGGCGTGTGCGTGCGCGGCCGTGGCGTCGGGAAAGTGAAATGCCTTCAGTTCCTGCGCGTCCAGCTGCCCGATCAGGTTGACTTCCCAGGCGAGGTACTGGCGTGCCGCTTCCTTGTTGCCGTCGTGCCGGTCGTGCACGAAGAACAGGTAGTCGATGCAGTCACTGTCGGCCGGAATGTTTTCGGAAGCCTGCAGCGGCAGGCCGGCCTGCTGCCAGGCGTCCAGGCCGCCTTGCAGCAGGCTGGCCTTCAGTCCCAGCGCTTGCAGGTCGACGGCAGCGCAGGCGGCCACGGCGGGCTCGTCGGCGATCAGTACCACCGGGCGGTGTTCACCGGCCAGGGCCGCTGCCAGGCGCGGCCGTATCGACCAGCGCGTGCCCGCGATGTGCTTCTGGCGGAACTGCATGCTGGGGCGCAGGTCTATGGCGGCGAAGCTGCCGTCGGCCAGGCCGTCCATCAGCGCCTGCGCGCTGGTGGCGGGAAGCGCGGGCAGGGCCACGGGTGCCGCGGCGGGCAAGGCCAGGCCGCTGGCCAGGCCCTGGTCCAGCACGCTGGCGTCGTGGCCCAGCTGGCGCAGCCAGCTCGCCACCGTGAGCGCGCGCATGCCGTCGTTGTCGAACAGCACCAGCCGGGCCTTGCGCACACCCACGTACTGGTCGGTGGCCTGGATCAGCTGGCCGCCGGGCGTGTGCTGCGCGCCGGGCAGGCTGCCTTGCGCAAATTCCTCGGGGCTGCGGACGTCACACAGGAAAAGCGTGCGATGCGCGTCGCCCGCCCAGCCGCGAACCGTCTGCGCGTCGACGATGGGCACGCCAAAGCGCTGGCCCAGCGCCTGGGCCGCGGCACGCATGCCGGCGGTCCCTTGAGGCTGGGCCGCTTCGGGGTAGCGGCGTGTGCCGCCGTGCTCGAGTTTCAGGTCGGCCAGATACCAGCCCTGGGTGCCGTTTTCGAGCGCCGACACGGGGTTGCGCACACCCAGGTTGATCAAGGTCTGCGCGCCTATGATGCTGCGCGTGCGGCCCGCGCAGTTGATGACGATGTGGGTGCTTTCGCTGGGCACCAGGTCGCGGATGCGCAGAGCCAGCTCGCCGTTGGGGCAGCTGATCGCCGTCGGGATGTTCATCTTGCGGAACTCCGAAAACGGCCGCCCGTCCAGCACCACGACGTCGTCCTTGCGTTCCAGCATGGCGGCCAGTTCGGTCGCGCTGACGCGGGGTGTGTGGTAGACCTGTTCGGCGAGTTCGCCGAAAGTCTTGGACGGCACGTTGACGCCGGCAAACAGCGCGAAGCCGGCGGCCTGCCAGCCGGCCGTGCCGCCTTGGAGCACTTGCACGTTGCCGTAGCCGAGCGCGCTGAAGCGGCCGGCGGCCAGGGGCGCCGCACTGCTGCCGTCGCCGTCATAGACCACGACTCGCACCCCCTTGCGCGGCGCCAGGCGCGGAGCGTCCAGCTCGAGCCGGCTGTAGGGCAGAGGGATGCCGTAAAACAAATGCGACTGGCCGTATTGGCCGTGCTCGCGCACATCGAACAAGGCGATTTCCTCGCCGTCGTGCAACCAGGCTTTGAGCGTGGCCGCGTCTACAAAACGTGTCATGGAATGAGGGTGTGTGAGTTCAGAAAAGTCGAAAAAGGAAAGAAGGTGCGGGTGATCAGCGGCGGGTCTGCACGCCGATGCCCATGGTCTCGTACGTGCCTTTTTCCATGTCGTAGCTGGTGCGCGAGGTCAGGGTTTCGAGCGCGCGGCCGTACATGTGCAGGTGGCGTATCACCTGGCCGGCGGGAATCTCCACCGAGTGGATGTCTTCGGGCAGCAGCGCGATGCCGGTGCCGGGCTCGACCACGACCGAGCTGACCTCTTTGAGCTGTGCCTTGCCGGGCGCGGAGCCGTCGTCCTGGCGCTCGTACACGCGGTTGAGTTCCGTGCCTTCCACGGCGCTGATGCAGGCCCAGGTGGTGTGGTTGTGCGGCACGATGCGCTTGCCGGGGCGCATCACGTTGAGGTACAGCGCAAAGCTCTGGTCGGCGTCTTCGGCGATCAGGTAGCGCGCCTGCAGTTCGGGGCTGACGGGCGCATTGAAATCGGCGTCGCTCCACAGGTCCTTGCGGCCGGCCAGCTGGTTCAGCACCGCCAGGACCTTGGCCAGGGAGGGGCGTGTCGCCTCGCCGCTTCCAACAATAACTTTAATGTTTTGAATGGCGGCGCCAACCACCTGGTTGCGCTCTGCTGCTGCGTTCATGGGCATGTTCCTGAGTGAAATTGCGGTTTGGTGGGCCTAATATAGTCAAGTCATATTTTTCAAACAACTCAGAAATAGAGATAAACGCATTAGCATTCGTAATATGAAGACGCTGCCGTGGAGGCCCTTGCATGAAAACCCTTGACCTGGAATTGCTGCGGTCCCTGGTCGCTATAGACGAGCAGGACAGCTTTGCCGGCGCCGCCGTCCAGCTGGGCAAGACGCAGTCGGCGGTGACGCAGCAGATGCAGCGCCTGGAGGACCAGATCGGCCACCCGCTGTTTGAAAAGCACGGCCGAAGCAAGCGCTTGACGCCGCACGGCCACAAGTTGCTCGAATACGCGCGCCACCTGCTGGCCATCAACGACGATGCGCTGCGCAGCCTGCAGCAGGGCAACCTCGAGGGCGTGCTGCGCATAGGCGCGCCGCACGACGTGGCCGACAACATGCTGCCGACCTTGCTGGCGCAGGTGGCGCGCGTCTCGCCTTTGCTGCAGCTCGACATCCACGTGGGACGCAGCCCCTTCCTGATGGAATCGCTCAAGCGCGGCGAGATCGACATGAGCATCTCCAACCGCAACGACCCGGGGCTGGACGGCGTGGTGCTGCGTACCTCTCCGACGGTGTGGCTATGCTCGGCGAGTTATGTGCACGACCGCACCAAGCCGGTGCCGCTGATCCTGGTGGAAGGCCCCAGCGTGTTCCACCGGCTGGCGCGTGAGGCGCTGGACGCCGCCGGCATCCCATGGACGCCAAGCTACACCGCGTCCAGCCTGATCGGCATCAAGGCGGCGCTGCGCGCGGGGCTGGGCGTGACCGCGCGCGGCATCGAGACGGCGGGCAGCGACCTGCGTGTGCTGGGCGAAACCGACGGCCTGCCGCGCCTGCCCGACCTCGACTATTACCTTTTCATTCGCCGCAACGTCATCAACCCGGTGACGCGCAAGGTGTTTGAGATGCTCAAGGCCAACCTTGGTTTGATTCGCAGCGCGGCGGACCCAGCCTCCCCGGCGCGGCCCCCGGCCAGGGGAATCTGACACCCGCCCTGCAAGGGCGCAGGGCCGAGGTGTCCAGGGCCTGGCCGCATCTTGTCGACTTTTTTCTTACTTCTAAAGAGCGCGTGCGCGTGAATCAACGGCGGCCATACGATCCCGAAGAAAACGCCGTAACAAAATGTTGGACGCAAGCCACATGAAGAGATTGAAAGAGGCTGAACTCGCACACGAATGCGGAGCTTGCATGTTTCGAGGTGTACGCTTGCCGCACGCCGGCGATGCCCGACATGGGTTGGGGTTGCAGCGTATCTGAGAACAATTGCAAGGAGAGTTCATGTCTGTTTCATCGTTTCCCATCAAGCGGCGCACCCTGCTTGCTGGCTCCGCGGCCACCCTGGCGCTTGGCGCCTCACCCGCATGGGCCGCCTACCCCGACAAGCCGATCAAGATCGTCGTTCCCTGGGCGACCGGCGGCAGCACCGACGCCATTACCCGGGTGCTTGCGCAGCGCCTGACCGAGAGCCTGAAGCAGCCTGTGATCGTCGACAACAAGCCGGGCGGCGCGGGCCACGTCGGCATCGACCAGGTCGCCAAGTCGGCGCCTGACGGCTACACGCTGGCGATTGTCGAGCTGTCCCATGTGTATGCGCCTGCTGTCGTCGCCAACCTGCCTTACGACATGCTGCGCGACTTCACGCCGATCACGCTGGTGGGCACCTCGCCCATGGTGCTGTTTACCGGCATGGGCCCTGAAAACGCCGACTTCAAGACTTTCCTGAAAGCCGCCTCGACCACCAAGGGCGGGCCGCCCGCCATGGCGAACAGCGGCACCGGCTCCATCAGCCACCTGGTGGGTGAGCTGTTCTCCCAGGAAACCAAAATCAAGTTCAACATGGTGCCTTACCGCGGCGGCGCGCCGGCCATGGTGGATCTTGCTGCTGGCCAGGTGTCTTCCTATTTCGCCACGCTGGCGACCGGCTCCAGCCTGATGGCCGCGGGCAAGGTGAAGGCGCTGGCGGTGACGGGCCGCAAGCGCTCCGATGTCCCCATCCTGCGTTCCCTGCCGACGATGACGGAACTCRGCCTCAAGAACATGGACGTCGCCCAGTGGTGGGCATTGGTGGCTCCGGCGACCACGCCGCTTGAAGTCACCGAGCGGCTTCGCCTGGAGCTCCTCACCGCCATGTCGGACCTCAAGGTAGTGGAGCGCATGTCGGCCCTGGGTGTGGAAATGAAGGGCACTTCGCGCGACCAGTTGCGCGGCTTCCTCCGGTCGGAGTCCGAACGCTGGCGCACCCTGGCGCGCAACGTCGGACTGAAACCGCAGTAACTTCCGTTCAACGTTGCTCCGGCGCTGGCAATCCTAGCCAGCGCTGCGCGGCCGCTTCCAGCGCTTCTTGTGAGCCTGTTGTCAGCAGGGTTACGCGGCCGGGTATTTCGTCCGGCTGCAACTGCCCGGCGGCCTGGAGCAAACGGCGCGTCTGCCGCGCGACCGGCTCGCCGGTTTCGATCAGGCTGACGTCGGGGCCCACCAGCGCCTGCAATGCGTCCCAGGCGAAAGCGTAGTGCGTGCAGCCCAGCACCAGGGTGTCGACTTGCCCTGCCTGCTTGCCGAACGGCCCGATGGCCTCCGTGTATCGCGCGCACAAGGCGTGGATGCGCGCGACATCGTGGTTCTGGATCGCATCGGCCAGGCCGTCGCAAGGCTGCAGGATGAATTCCGCCTGGTCTTTCAGCGAGTCGTGCAGGGCGCGCAGCTTGGTGCTGGCCACCGTACCGCGGGTCGCCATCATGCCGATGCGGCGTGTGCGGCTCAAGGCAACGGCCGGCTTGAGCGCCGGCTCCACGCCGACCAGCGGCAGGTCCGGGTGCTCGGTTCGCACCAGGTGGACGGCGGCCGCCGTCGCGGTGTTGCAGGCGATCACCAGCGCCTTGATGGCATGCTCGTCGCGCAGCTTTCGCACAATGGCGCGCGTGCGCTCAATGACAAAAGCGTCGCCGCGCTCGCCATAAGGCGCGAATCCGGCGTCGGCCAGATAGACAAAATTCTCTGAGGGCAGTTGCGTCCGCAGCGTCTTGAGGATGCTGAGGCCGCCCACGCCGCTGTCGAATACGCCGACGCAGGCAGATCTGCCTGGTTTGAGTGTCACGGTTTAGGGCCGCTCTCCAGGAAGTCAAACCTGACAAAGTGTGGCCTGAAGAGCAATTGCCTCGGGTCGGCCATTGGGTACTCAGACGGCAGGGCGCGCCACAAGGTATAGATAACGCTGAGCAATGATTTGCCCTTGGCGCTGTCCAAAGTCTGGGAGTCGCTCAAGCGCCTGAAAACCGCCTCGGACTTCGAGCCGGTCTCGGAGCCGGTGAACGGATGATTTGATGAAAATATGGGGAAAACCTTGGGGCAAAACTTCAGTTCGTCGCAGAGCTGAAGGTACTGCTTGCCGTCAAAGGTATTGGGGGCGGGTGACTCCAAAAGTTCAGGACTGAGCTCCGTGCGGGCCCACCACAACAACTTGTCGCCATCTTCCTTTCGCGCGGCACCCAAATACATGAGGCGATGGGAATAAATCAGGGGCTTTTCCGCGATTTGCCTGGCGATGTCAGTCGTCGGAATGGTCGCGATGCTGGGATAGCAGGCGGCCGGCAACACTTCAAGCCGGAATTCAGCAGGGTAAAGCCGGTATTGCAGAACACCACCCGAATTAGTGGCGGTCACCTCAGCATCATTCTGGAACACCTTGATCTGGCACGCGGTTTGTGACCAACCCAGGTTGCACAGCAACGACAGCGTTGCGCAGACGAGCACGTTTTTGAAGCCGGGCATTTTGCTCAGGCTCAATTGGCGGCAACCGTGATGCCTTTGAACTCGCCGGTTGCGATCTTCTTCTGCCACTCGGCCGGGCCTGTGATGTGCGCGCTGGTGCCGCCCGCATCGACCGCGACGGTGACCGGCATGTCGACCACGTCGAATTCGTAGATCGCTTCCATGCCGAGGTCGGCAAAGCCCACCACCTTGGCGGTCTTGATGGCCTTGCTGACCAGGTAGGCGGCGCCGCCGACGGCCATCAGGTAAGCGCTTTTGTGCTTCTTGATGGCTTCGATGGCCACCGGGCCGCGCTCGGACTTGCCGATCATCGAGATCAGGCCGGTCTCGGCCAGCATCATTTCGGTGAAGCCGTCCATGCGGGTGGAGGTGGTCGGGCCGGCCGGGCCTACGGCTTCGTCGCGCACCGGATCGACCGGGCCGACGTARTAGATGACRCGRTTGGTGAARTCSACSGGCAGYTTTTCRCCCTTRGCCAGCATKTSCTGRATGCGCTTGTGSGCGGCGTCGCGGCCGGTCAGCATCTTGCCGCTGAGCAGCAGGGTCTGGCTGGGTTTCCAGCTCGCAACCTCTTCTTTCGTGAGCGTGTTGAGGTCGACCTTTTTGCTTTTGTTGTAGTCGGGCGCCCAGTTCACGTTGGGCCACAGGTCCAGCGACGGCGGGTCCAGGTAGACCGGGCCGCTGCCGTCCATCACGAAGTGGGCGTGACGCGTGGCGGCGCAGTTGGGGATCATCGCGACGGGTTTGCTGGCCGCGTGCGTGGGGTACATCTTGATCTTGATGTCGAGCACGGTGGTGAGGCCGCCCAGGCCCTGCGCGCCTATGCCCAGCGCGTTGACTTTTTCGAACAATTCGAGGCGCAGTTCTTCGGTCTTGCTGAGTTTGGCGCCCGAAGATGATTTGGCCTGCAGCTCATACATGTCGAGGTCGTCCATCAGGCTTTCCTTGGCCATCAGCACGGCTTTTTCGGCGGTGCCGCCTATGCCTATGCCCAGCATGCCGGGCGGGCACCAGCCGGCGCCCATGGTGGGCACGGTCTTGAGCACCCAGTCGACCACCGAGTCGCCGGGGTTGAGCATCACCAGCTTGCTTTTGTTTTCGCTGCCGCCGCCTTTCGCGGCCACGGTGACGTCGACCTTGTCGCCGGGCACCAGCTCGGTGAAGATCACCGCCGGCGTGTTGTCCTTGGTGTTCTTGCGGTCGAACTGCGGGTCGGCGACGACCGACGCGCGCAGGGTGTTGTCCGGGTGGTTGTAGCCGCGGCGCACGCCTTCGTTGATGGCGTCGTCAAGGCTTCCGCTGAAGCCTTCCCAGCGCACGTCCATGCCGACTTTCAGGAACACGTTGACGATGCCGGTGTCCTGGCAGATGGGGCGCTGGCCGGTGGCGCTCATCTTGCTGTTGGTGAGGATCTGCGCGATCGCGTCTTTGGCGGCCGGGCTTTGTTCGCGCTCGTAGGCGCGTGCCAGGTGGGCGATGTAGTCGGTGGGGTGGTAGTAGCTGATGTACTGCAGCGCGGCGGCTACGGACTCGATGAGGTCGGCTTGCTTGATCGTGGTCATGGTGGGGTGGGGATCGTCGTTTTAGGGGATTTCGGGCAAACCCCGTAATTATCCGCCCTCGGCACCCGGGGCCGGCCGGCGGCTTTTGGCAAAACCCCTTAGATGAGAATCTTTCTTGTTTGCCGTCATACTCCGACTTTCTCCCTTCTTTTTGACAGCGCAGGACATTCCATGACGACAAGCAGCAGCACGCGCACCGAGCGCGATACCTTCGGGCCCATCGAAGTGCCTTCCGGCAAACTGTGGGGCGCGCAGACGCAGCGTTCGCTGCAGAATTTCGACATCTCGGGCGAGCAGCAGCCGCGCGAGATCATCAAGGCGCTGGCCCAGGTCAAGCGATCTTCGGCCAGGGTCAACCATGCGCTGGGCCTGCAGGACGAGAAGAAAACAAAAGCCATCGTGGCCGCCGCCGACGAGGTGATCGCCGGCAAGCATGCGGACGAGTTCCCGCTGGTGGTCTGGCAGACCGGCTCGGGCACGCAGACCAATATGAACGTCAACGAGGTGCTGGCCAACCGCGCCAGCGAAATCCTGGGCGGCGAGCGCGGCGAAGGCCGGCTGGTCCATCCCAACGACGACGTCAACCGCAGCCAGTCGTCCAATGACGTGTTCCCGACCGCCATGCACGTGGCCGCGGTGGAGGCGCTGACGCACAAGCTGCTGCCGGCCATCGCGAAGTTGCGCGCCACGCTGGCGAAAAAAGCCAAGGACTTCGACAGCATCGTCAAGATAGGCCGCACGCACCTGCAGGACGCCACGCCRCTCACGCTGGGCCAGGAGTTCTCGGGCTACGTCGCGCAACTGGACCACGGCGACAAGCACGTGCGCGCCGCCTTGCCGCACCTGTGCGAGCTGGCGCTGGGCGGCACCGCCGTGGGCACCGGCCTGAACGCGCCCAAGGGTTATGCCGAGCAGGTGGCGGCCGAGCTGGCGGCGCTCACAGGCCTGCCCTTCGTCACGGCGCCCAACAAGTTCGAGGCCATGGCCTCGGTGGACGGCCTGGTGCACGCGCACGGCGCGCTCAAGACCCTGGCGGCCAGCATGATGAAAATCGCCAACGACGTGCGCTGGCTGGCCAGCGGACCGCGCAGCGGTATCGGCGAACTCAGCATTCCCGAGAACGAGCCCGGCTCGTCCATCATGCCGGGCAAGGTCAACCCGACGCAGAGCGAAGCCGTCACCATGCTGGCGGCCCAGGTGTTCGGCAACGACGTGGCCATCAACTTCGGCGGCGCTTCGGGCAACTTCGAGCTCAATGTGTTCCGTCCCATGGTGGCGCACAACTTCCTGCAGAGCGTGCGCCTGCTGGCCGACGGCATGGTGAGCTTCAACGACCAATGTGCCGTGGGCATAGAGCCGAACCGCGAACGCATCGCCGAACTGGTGGATCGCTCGCTGATGCTGGTGACGGCGCTGAACACCCACATCGGCTACGACAAGGCCGCCTTCATCGCCAAGAAGGCGCACAAGGAAGGCAGCAGCCTGCGCGACGCGGCGCTGGCCTCGGGTTATGTCACGGGCGAGCAGTTTGACGAATGGGTAGTTCCGGGAGATATGGTCTGACCCCCGTCCAGGCTCACTGCGTGTAGCCTGTTCCCCCCTTGCAGGGGTAGGTAGGCACCCCCCCGTCGGACGCTCACTTCGTGTAGCGCCTTCCCCCCTTGCAGGGGACGGCGCCTGCGGTCTGGCAAAGCCAGTTCCGCGGCGCCTGCTGGCACGGGAAGGGTGGGCGCGTCGGTTGCCTGCGTCTGGGACAATGGGCCATGCTCAAATTCGTCCACCGCACCCTCAACCAGTTCATCTATTCGCAGTCGCTTTCCGGCGTGGTGCTGGCGCTGGCGGCCGTGCTGGCGCTGGTGGTCAGCAACTCGCCATGGGGAGAAGCCTACAACCGGTTTGTGCAACTGCCGGGTGAGGTGCGTGTGGGTGGCGACCTGCTGGTGCTTTCCAAGTCCTTGCTGCACTGGGTCAATGACCTGTGGATGGCGGTGTTTTTCTTCCTGGTGGGGCTGGAGATCAAGCGTGAGCTGCTCGATGGCGAGCTGGCTTCGCGCAGCCAGGCTTTGTTGCCGGCAGGCGCCGCGCTGGGCGGCATGGTGGCGCCGGCGCTGATCTATATGGCCATCAACGCGGGCGACCCCGTCGCCATGCGCGGCTGGGCGATTCCGGCGGCTACGGACATTGCCTTTGCGCTGGGCATCCTGGTCTTGCTGGGCAGCCGCGTGCCGGTCTCGCTCAAGGTGTTCTTGACGGCCGTCGCCATCATTGACGACCTGGGCGCCATCCTGATCATCGCCTTCTTCTATACCGATGCCTTGTCGGTGGCTGCGTTGCTTGCCGCGGGTCTGGGCGGGCTGGTTCTGCTGGCCTTTAACCGGATGAAAGTCATGGCGACAGGACCTTACGTGGCGGTGGGGCTGGTGATCTGGCTGTTTGTTTACAAGTCGGGGATTCATGCCACGCTGGCGGGCGTCATCACCGCGCTGGCAATTCCCCTGTCGGACGGAAAAGGGGGTTCGCCGCTTAAGGCGGCGGAGCACGCGCTGCACCCCTGGGTGGCTTTTGCGGTGTTGCCCATGTTCGCATTTGCCAACGCGGGAGTTTCATTGCAGGGGGTGACGATGGGCACGCTGCTTCAAAGCGTGCCTCTGGGTATCACGGCCGGCCTGCTGGTGGGCAAGGCGGTCGGGGTGTTTGGCGCTTCTTGGCTGCTGATCCGCTTTGCCGGTGCGCGCTTGCCGGCTGAATCCAGCTGGCGGCAATTTATGGGTGTCTGCCTGCTCTGCGGTGTGGGTTTCACCATGAGCTTGTTCATAGGCACGCTGGCTTTCGCCGGGCAGGACGCCGGCTACGAAACGCAACTCAAGCTGGGCGTGCTTTGCGGCTCGCTGCTCTCCGGCGTGGCGGGCACGCTGTTGCTGCTGCGAGGCGGCCCCAAGGGGCCGGGCAAGGCCGAATAAGACTCAGTGCTTTTGCGCGGCGATGCCCGACATGATCTTGTCGGTATAGGCAATCGCAATGGCCGACAGCAGGAAGGTGATGTGGATCACCGTCTGCGCGATCAGGACTTTGTCGGTGTAGTTGTCGGCGTTGATGAAGGTTTTCAGCAGGTGGATGGAGCTGATGCCGATGATGGCCGTGGCCAGCTTGACTTTGAGTACCGAGGCGTTCACATGGCTCAGCCATTCGGGCTGGTCGCGGTGGCCTTCGAGGTTCATGCGGCTCACAAAAGTTTCGTAGCCGCCCACGATGACCATGATCAGCAGGTTGGARATCATSACCACGTCGATCAGCGCCAGCACCACCAGCATGATGACCGTCTCGTTGAGCGTCACGACGGGTATGGCGGTCTTGTAGCCGATGCTGGTGATCAGCGACTGCAGGGCGGTCTGGCTGCCGAAGGCGGCTTCGATCAGGTGCCACAACTCGACCAGAAAATGCACTACGTATACCGCCTGCGCGGCGATCAGCCCGAGATAGAGCGGCAGCTGCAGCCAGCGGCTGGCGAAAATCAGGTTGGGTAGGGGGCGGAGCGGGGAAATCTTGCCGGTGCTTGGGGTCTGGGTAGGTTCAGTCATGATGGCGTAAGCTGGGAAGGTTGCGGCATTGTAAGAGGGCGGCGGCCACCCCCGATTCGATGCCTTTTTGTAAGGTTCAAGCCAGTCAGTGGCTTGTAAGTGCCGCAGAAGACAGTACCACGCATTCAGTGACAAACAGGAGACATAAACAATGAGCGCCCCCAATTCCGCGATCGAATCGACCCTGGTTGAAAATCGCATTTTCCCGCCTGCCCCCGCCACCGTGAAAGCGGCGCGCATTTCGGGCATGCCGGCCTACCAGGCCCTGTGCGCTGAAGCTGAAAAAGATTTCGAAGGTTTCTGGGCGCGCCTGGCGCGTGAAAACCTCAGCTGGAAAAAGCCGTTCACCCAGACGCTGGACGAGTCCAGCGCGCCGTTTTACAAATGGTTCGCCGACGGCGAGCTCAACGCTTCCTACAACTGCCTGGACCGCCACCTGGGCACGCCGACCGAAAACAAGAAAGCCATCATTTTCGAGAGCGATGACGGCAAGGTCACGAACGTCACCTACAAGGAACTGCACGCCAAGGTCAGCCAGTTCGCCAGCGCGCTCAAGGGCGCGGGCATCAAGAAGGGCGACCGCGTCATCATCTACATGCCGATGACGGTTGAGGGTGTGGTGGCCATGCAGGCCTGCGCGCGCATAGGCGCCACGCATTCGGTGGTGTTCGGCGGCTTCTCGGCCAAGAGCCTGCAGGAGCGCATCCAGGACGCCGGCGCGGTGGCCGTCATCACGGCCAACTACCAGCTGCGCGGCGGCAAGGAATTGCCGCTCAAGGCCATCGTCGATGAAGGCATCGCCATGGGCGGCTGCGAGTCGATCAAGAACGTGATCGTCTACCAGCGCACCGCCACGGCCTGCAATATGGTGGCCGGGCGCGACAGCCTGATGCACGAGATCACCGCTAAGGCTGCGCCGGTGTGCGAGCCTGAATTTGTCGGCGCCGAGCACCCGCTCTTCATTCTTTACACCTCGGGCTCGACCGGCAAACCCAAGGGCGTGCAACACAGCACGGGCGGCTACCTGCTCTGGGCCAAGCTCACGATGGACTGGACTTTCGACATCCAGCCGGCCGACGTGTTCTGGTGCACGGCCGACATCGGCTGGATCACCGGTCACACCTATGTGGCCTACGGCCCGCTGGCGGCCGGCGCGACACAGATCATCTTCGAGGGTATCCCGACTTTCCCGAACGCCGGCCGCTTCTGGCAGATGATCGAAAAGCACAAGGTCACGATTTTCTACACGGCGCCCACGGCGATCCGATCACTGATCAAGGCCGCCGAGGCCGATGAAAAAGTGCACCCTGCGCGCTCGGACCTGAGCAGCCTGCGCATCCTGGGTTCGGTCGGTGAGCCCATCAACCCCGAAGCCTGGATGTGGTACTACAAAAACGTGGGCGGCGAGCGCTGCCCCATCGTGGACACCTTCTGGCAAACCGAGACCGGCGGCCACATGATCACGCCGCTGCCCGGAGCCACGCCGCTGGTGCCCGGCAGCTGCACCTTGCCATTGCCCGGCATCATGACCGCCATCGTCGACGAAACCGGCAAGGACCTGCCCAACGGATCGGGCGGCATGCTGGTCGTCAAGCGCCCCTGGCCATCCATGATCCGCACCATCTGGAACGACCCGGAGCGTTTCAAGAAGAGTTATTTCCCCGAGGAAATGGGCGGCASGATTTACCTGGCTGGCGACGGCGCGGTGCGCAATGCCGAGAACGGCTACTTCCGCATCACCGGCCGCATCGACGACGTGCTGAACGTCTCGGGCCACCGCATGGGTACGATGGAAATCGAATCGGCGCTGGTGGCGCACTCCGCGCTGGTGGCCGAAGCCGCCGTGGTGGGGCGGCCCGACGACCTGACCGGCGAGGCTATCGTGGCCTTCGTGGTGCTCAAGCGCTCGCGTCCCACGGGCGACGAGGCCAAGGCGATCGCCAAGGAGCTGCGCGATTGGGTCGGTAAGGAAATCGGCCCCATCGCCAAACCCAAGGACATCCGCTTCGGCGACAACCTGCCCAAGACGCGAAGCGGCAAAATCATGCGCCGCCTGCTGCGCGGCATCGCCAAAGGCGAGGCGATCACGCAGGATACTTCCACCTTGGAAAATCCGGCGATTTTGGAGCAGTTGGCTGAAAAGCAATGATCTGAGGCGCGCATAAAAAAAGCCCGTCAATGACGGGCTTTTTTGGGAGGCGTAAACCGCTTACTTGGTTGCCAGAACCCAGGCGGCCAGCTTCTTGGCTTCTTCAGGGTTGACCTGTGCATTGGCGGGCATGGGCACAGGGCCCCAGACGCCCGAACCGCCCTTGATGATTTTGGTGGCCAGCTTGTCGGCGGCGTCTTTCTGGCCGGCGTACTTGGTGGCGACATCCTTGTAAGACGGCCCCACCAGCTTTTTGTCGACCGCATGGCAGGCCATGCAGTTCTTGGCTGTGGCCAGTTGCAGGTCGGCCAGAGCGGGCATCGACACGGCAAAACCCGCGGTCACAAAAGCGATTGCTGAAAGAATGCGTTTCATGGATTGTCCTCGTGGGGGAGTTATGGATTCGGTTACAGTCAATTAACGTGATTGTAGTGGTGCCGGTTGACCCTTGTTTCAAGGGGATACCCCTTGGCCCGGGTCGATATTTCAGGAGAGAAACATGTATTTTTTATTGCTTGGCATTGTCGGGTTGGCCCTGAAATACCTGGAGATCGGCCCGGTTGCCACATGGAGCTGGTTCATCGTGCTGTCGCCGTTTTTGCTGGCCGCGCTATGGTGGTGGTACGCGGACGCGTCGGGCTACACCAAGCGCAGGGAGGTCGACAAGATGGACAAGCGCAGGCAAGACCGTATCGACAAACAGCGCGACGCCATGGGCATGCTGTCGGCCAAGAAGAAGAAAAAATAAGCCGGCGCCGCATCAAGTCCTTTCAATCAGCTTACGCCATCCAATCTATCTGCCTTACGTCAAAGGCGGGGCGTCCCAAAGCAAAGAGCCCGTGAAGTCTGTAACTTCACGGGCTCTTATCGTTTCAGTGGGCTGGAATCAGGTGCTCAATAGTCGTCCAGCACCGCGCCCTTGCTGGCGCTGGAGGCATTGAAGGCGAACTTGGCCTGCACGCCGCGTGTGTAGCGCGGCGCCGGGGCCTTCCAGCCGACTTTGCGTTTTGCCAGTTCTTCATCGCTGATGTTGAGCTGCAGCAGCAGCTGTTTGGAATCGATGGTGATGGAGTCGCCTTCGTGGATAAAGGCGATGTTGCCGCCGGCCGCCGCTTCGGGCGCGACGTGGCCGACCACCATGCCCCAAGTGCCGCCGGAGAAACGGCCGTCGGTGATCAGGCCTACGCTTTCGCCGAGGCCGGCGCCTATCAGCGCGCCGGTGGGGGCCAGCATCTCAGGCATGCCTGGGCCGCCCTTGGGGCCGAGGTAACGCAGCACCATCACATCGCCGGCCTTGATCTTGCCGGCCAGGATGGCGGCCAGGGCCGACTGCTCATCATCAAACACGCGCGCCGGGCCGGTCATGACCGGGTTTTTCAGGCCGGTGATCTTGGCGACGCAGCCTTCGGGGGAGAGGTTGCCCTTGAGGATGGCCAGGTGGCCCTGGGCGTACATGGGTTTGTCGATGGGGCGGATCACGTCCTGGTCGGCGCGCGGGACCTCGGGCACATCCTTGAGCGTCTCGGCGATGGTCTGGCCGGAGATCGTCAGGCAGTCGCCGTGCAGCAGGCCGGCAGCCAGCAGCGTCTTCATGACCTGTGGAATGCCGCCGGCGCGGTGCAGGTCGACCGCGAGGTATTTGCCGGAGGGCTTGAGGTCGCATAGCACTGGCGTGCGCTGGCGCACGCGCTCGAAGTCGTCGATCGTCCATTCGACGCCGGCCGTGTGGGCGATGGCCAGGAAGTGCAGTACGGCGTTGGTGGAGCCCCCGGTCGCCATGATCACGGCGACCGCGTTTTCAATCGCCTTCTTGGTGACGATGTCGCGCGGCTTGATGTCTTTCTTGATGGCCTCGACCAGGACCTTGGCCGACTCCCTGGCCGAGTTCATTTTCTCGTCATGCGGGTTGGCCATGGTGCTGGAGTAGGGCAGCGAAATGCCGAGCGCTTCGAAAGCGCTGGACATGGTGTTGGCCGTGTACATGCCGCCACAGCTGCCGGTGCCGGGAATGGCGCGGCGCTCGATCTGCAGCAGGTCTTCGTCGCTCATGCGGCCGGCGGCGTTCTCGCCCACGGCTTCGAACACGCTGACGATGTTGAGGTCCTTGCCCTTGTAAGTGCCCGGCAGTATGGTGCCGCCGTAGACGTAGATCGCAGGCACGTTGGCGCGCAGCATGCCCATCAGGCCGCCCGGCATGTTCTTGTCGCAGCCGCCGACCACCAGCACACCGTCCATCCACTGGCCCTGTACGCAGGTTTCGATGCAGTCCGAGATCACTTCGCGGCTCACCAGCGAATACTTCATGCCCTCGGTGCCCATGGCCATTCCGTCGGAAATCGTCGGTGTGCCGAAGACCTGCGCGTTGCCGCCGGCCTCCTCGATGCCGGCGATCGCCGCGTCCGCCAGTTTTTGCAGGCCGCTATTGCAGGGCGTGATGGTGCTGTGGCCGTTGGCCACGCCGATCATCGGTTTCTTGAAGTCGTCGGCTTCGTAGCCCATGGCGTAGTACATGGATCGGTTGGGCGCGCGCGATTTGCCCTCGGTGATGTTTCTGCTGCGAGGGTTGGGGACGATGTTGACGGTCTTTGTGTTCATGGCGTGTCTCGTGGGTGGATTTTGGCTCTGCACCTCAGGTGCGGGGGCTGTATCGGAAAAGCAGAGTATGCGTGCTTTGATTGATTCTTTCCAATCCATTATTTATGATCTATTAATATGTACTGCATATGAGAGATCATTCCAGCACCGTCGACGCGGCTTCCCGTAAGCCGCCCCTGATCGAGCTGCGCCTGTGGCGCCAGTTCCTGGCCGTGGCCGAGGAACTCCACTTCGGCCGCGCGGCCCAGGGCCTGAACATGACCCAGCCGCCGCTTACGCAGGCTATCGCGCAGCTGGAGTCTTTGCTGGGCGTCAGGCTGTTCGACCGCACCAAGCGCAGCGTGCGGCTCACGGCGGCGGGCGCGGCCCTGGTACCGGAGGCGCGCGACCTGCTGGCGCGTGCCCTGGCGCTACCCGCGTATGCGCGAGCCAGTGCCGACGGCGAGGCCGGGCGCCTGCGGCTGGCCTTTGTTTCCACGGTGGGGTTCGACCTGCTGCCGCGCTGGGTGCTGGCCTTTCGCGAGCACTACCCGAAGGTGCAACTGGAGTTGGTAGAGGCGACCGGTGACGTGCAGTTGCAGGCTTTTGAGCGCGGCGAGATCGACGCCGGCTTCATGCTGCATTCCCCTGGTTTCGCGCCGCCCGGCCTGGCCCATCGGCGCATCAGCCAGGACCCCTTGGTGCTCGCCGTGCCCGGGCAGAGCGCCTTGGCAAGCCAGGTGTCGCTCACCGTTTCGGACCTGCTGGACCAGCCGCTGGTGATTTTCCCGCGGCGCATCCTGCCGTCGCTTTACGACGCGATTTTTGCGATGTACCACGCCTCGGGCTGCCTGCCGCGGGTGGCCCAGGAAGCCATCCAGATGCAGACCATCGTGAACCTGGTATCCGCCGGCCTCGGCGTGGCCTGGGTGCCCGAGAGCGTGCGGCAGTTCCAGCGGCCGGGTGTGGTGTACCGCAGCGTGCCTGCCGGCAGGCCTTCCGCGCGTGGTGGTGCGCGGGGCGCTTCGGTGGTGGTGCCCGGCTGCGAAACGAGCTTGGTCTGGCCGGTTGCCAATGCCAACCCGGCACTAGCGCGCTTTATGGCTTTTATCGACGCTGAGAGCGGTTAAAGGCTTCGTCCTGCTGGCGTTGCCGGCGCGCGGCCACCGCGCTTTGCTGCTGCTGTCTTTCCGCCGGGCTGAGTTCACGCTGCTCCATTCTGCGCTGGGCGATTTCGCCGGCGCTGCTGCAGCGTGCGCCGTGGTTGGCCTCGCAATTGGCAATGATCTGCTTGTCGGAGAGCTGCGCCTGGGTTTGGGTGCTGCCTTTGCGCAGGCCTCCCAGCGAGGGCGTGGCCTGGCGCGACCCGTCGCTGGACCGCTCGGCAGCCGCTAAACGGGCATCTGCCGCTGCATTTTCCGCAGCCCAGTCCTTGGGTGCGCCGCCGCCGTTGCCGTTGCCGTAGAGCGAACCTGGCTTGCCTGGCGCCGGCATGTCATCGGCCGGCGCCACTGGCGCAGCGGCGGTGCGCGCGCGCATGATGAGTTTTTCGCTGCCGCCCCCCTGGGTCGCGCACGGTATTTGTGAGAACACCTTTTTTCCGCCCGCATCAAGGCATTGGTAAACCTGTGCCGTAGCGTGGTGCATCAGAAACAGGCCCAGGCTGGCAACGAGGGCAGGGCGGAATGAGTGGCGCATGGCGAGGTCCGGTACGGCGTTGGATGTAGTGTAGGGCTCGCGTAAGCCCTTTCCTACGAGGCTTGCGTGCAAAATACCGCCCATGCTCATCCACCCGCAAATCAATCCCGTCGCGCTGCAACTCGGCCCGCTTGGCATCCACTGGTACGGCCTGACCTACCTGGCGGCCTTTGGCCTGTTTTTTTTCCTGGCGACGCGGCGGTTGCGGCACCAGCCCTTTGTTTCCATCTCCGGCCCGGGCGCCTGGTCGCGCAGGGACATCGAGGACATGCTATTCCTGGGGGTCATGGGGGTGGTGGTGGGTGGACGGCTCGGGTATTGCCTTTTCTACAAGCCGGGCTACTACCTCACGCATCCGCTGGAGATATTTTTTGTGTGGCAGGGCGGCATGAGCTTTCACGGTGGCATGCTGGGTGTGCTGGCTTCGCAGTGGTGGTTTGCGCGCTCGCGCCAGCGGCCCTGGCTGCAGGTGATGGATTTTGTGGCGCCTTGCGTGCCGACGGGGCTGGCGGCGGGGCGTGTCGGCAATTTCATCAATGGTGAACTGTGGGGGCGTTTCAGCGACCCGGCCTTGCCATGGGGCATGGTGTTTCCGGGCAGCGGCTCCATGCAGCCGCGCCATCCCTCGCAGGTCTACCAGTTCCTGCTGGAGGGCTTGCTGCTCTTCGTGCTGCTGTGGCTGTACGCGCGCAAGCCGCGCAAGACGGGCCAGGTGTCGGGCGCCTTCCTGCTGGGGTATGGCGTGTTCCGGTTCATCGCCGAGTTTTTCCGCGAGCCGGACGAGTTTCTCGGCATCCTGGCCCTGGGCATGAGCATGGGCCAGTGGCTGTGCGTTCCCATGATTGCCGGCGGCGCCTGGCTGTGGATATGGGCGACAAAGCGCGCTGAACCGGCCTGAGGGCTTTGCRAGCCGTCTTTGATTGAGAGACTGGTACCCGGCTTCAGTCCAGTAGGCCTGGAGCGCTTGACGTGGGCCTGGTGCCAGGGCCATGGCCCCGCTAGGGTTTCTCCCTGTCGTTTTCACGCACATCCTCTTGATCAAAAAGGCGTTCTTTTCCATAATTACAGGTAATTACTTGAAATTACTGCTCGATTGAAGGTTCGAACCACCTGCAGCAACGCGGGTGTTCTGCAAGGGTTCCGCCACGCGGCGGATCAGGTCAGTCAAAGGGTCATGCCATGCGTCTTGTCCAGAGTTCACTGCACCAGGAGGTCGCCGATACCCTGCGCGAGCAGATCTTCGCGGGCCAGTTTGCGCCCGGAAGCTTCCTGGATGAGGTCGCGCTGTGCGAACGCCTGGAAATCTCGCGCACACCGCTGCGAGAGGCGCTCAAAGTGCTGACTTCGGAAGGCCTGCTGCGCCATGAGCCGCGGCGCGGCTGCTTCGTCAACGAGGTGACCGAGCAGGACCTCGACGACATCTTCCCGGTGATCGCGCTGCTGGAAGGGCGCTGCGCCTACGAGGCAGCTCGCAATGCCACCGATGCCGATCTCGCGGCGCTCACCAATTTGCACGAGAGGCTGAACAGCCACGCGGCAGCCGGCCGCATCAATGATTACTACGCCACCAACTTCGCGATCCATGAGGCCATCATCCTGCTGGCCAACAACCGCTGGCTGGCCCAGGCCATCGCCGACCTGCGCAAGATACTGAAGCTCGCGCGGCTGCAGCAACTGCACGCGCCGGGCCGGCTGGCGCAAAGCCTGTCGGAGCACATGACGGTGTTCGCCGCCCTCAAGAGCCGCGACAGCGAAGGGGCCGAAGCCGCCATGCGCACGCACCTGACGCGCCAGCGCGAAGCGCTGCGTGAACTGGCCCGCAACCAGCGCTCCCGGGTGGCTTCATGAGCGCCGCCGACTGGCTCACCCGCAACGTCTCGCGTTTCACGGCGGGCGACAAGGCCGGGACGTCCGCGGTGCCTGCACCGGTCGCCGGCAAAAAGACGGCGGCGAGCGCAGCGCTGCCCGCGCGCAGCACACACGAGCGGCTGCAAGCCACGCTGAGCCAAAAGGACGAGGCGCTGTCGCCGCGCGTGCTGCGCCGCACTTTGCAGGAACTGCAGGCCATCATCGATCCGCGCGTGAGCGAGGTCGAGGGCGGCCGTCGCGCCATGGCCATCGCCGCCTGGTACGAAGGCGCCACCACAGCGCGCCGGCGCGACCTGTGGATGCTCATGAGCGAACAGTTCGTCGCCAACCCGCAAAAGGTCAAGGCCGCGCAGGCGCAGTTCGCGGCCGCGGTGGGCACGCCCGAAGAGGCGGTGGCAGAGGTGCGTTACAGGCGCGCCACAGTGTCGCCGCGCCGGCGCCTGCTGCAGCGTTTCAGCGTCTATCCGGGCGGCATCCAGTTCCTGGTCGACATGCGGGCCGAGATGCAGCCCAGCCTCAAGTCCGACAAGCGCCTGCTGGCGCTGGACGTCGAGATGGAATACATGTTCTCCACCTGGTTCGACGTCGGCTTTCTCGACTTGCGCCGCATTACCTGGGACTCGCCGGCTTCGCTGATCGAAAAACTCATCAAGTACGAGGCGGTGCACGACATCAAGGGCTGGGCCGACGTGAAGAACCGGCTCGACASCGACCGSCGCTGCTAYGGCTTCTTCCACCCGCGGCTGCCCGAAGTGCCGCTGATCTTCGTGGAGGTCGCCATGGTCGAGCGCATCGCGGGCGACATCATGCCGCTGCTTGACGAACTGGCCGCGCCTTCGGACCTGAGCCGCGCCACCACCGCGATTTTTTATTCCATCAGCAACACCCAGGCCGGCCTGCGCGGCGTGAGCTTTGGCGATTCGTTGATCAAGCGCGTGGTCGAAAGCCTGAAGGAAGAATTCCCCAAGCTCAAGACTTTCGCCACGTTGTCGCCGATTCCGGGCTTTCGCAGCTGGCTGGGCAAAAATGCCGCTGCCATGCTGGAGAAGTTGGGCGACAAGGAGCGCAGCGCGCTGGGCCGTGCCGTTGGCTTCGAGCCGCCGGGTGCCGGGCATTTCTTCACGGCGATCGAGGACCCGCTTTCGCTCGGCGAGAAATCACCGGTGCGAAAAATGCTGTTGCATTGCGCCGCCCATTACCTGGGAAGGGCGATGGAAGAGGGCAAGCCGCTGGACCCGGTGGCGCGCTTCCACCTGGGCAACGGCGCGCGCGTGGAGCGCATCAACTGGGCCGGCGACCCGACGCCCAAGGGGCTCAAGCAATCGTACGGCCTGATGGTGAATTACCTCTATGACCTCAAGCGCCTGGACAGGCACCGCGCGCAGCTGGCACAGGGGGAAATCCCCGTGTCAGGGGACATAGAAGATTTGTACATTTAAACGTGTACTTAGAGTCGCTCACAAAACCCTCCTGGCGTTGTTGCGCCGCCTTGCCGTGCTGGTGCACTGTCTGCGGCGACGCGCCTAGCCAGGACCGCTTCGCTGGGTTTTGTGAGCGACTCTTGAGAGCGGTTTGGGTAGCGGCAGGTTTGGGTTCATCGCGGGTGAACTTCCGGCTTGCTTTTTCTGATTTCAACAACGACAGGAGACAACAATGACTTTCAGCTTTCACGCCCGGGCCTCCCGGCGAGACATCTTGCGCGCCGCAGCCGCCGGCGCCGCGACACTGTCTTTCGGCAGCCACGCCCAGTCGGCCTGGCCGACCAAGCCGGTGACGATGATCGTGCCGTTTCCGGCCGGCGGTGGCACGGATGCCTTTGCCCGCCCACTGTCCGCCCAGTTCGCGAAGCTGASCGKCAAGCAGCTCATCATCGACAACCGCGGTGGCGCCGGCGGCACGCTGGGGGCCAGCATCGCCGCCAGGGCCCAGCCCGACGGCTATACGCTGTTCATGGGCGCGGTGCACCACACCATTGCCCCTTCGATGTATCCAAAACTCGACTACGACATCGAAAAGGACTTTGTGCCGCTGGCCCTGATGGCCAATGTGCCGCAGGTGCTGGTGGTCAACCCCCGCAACCTGCCGTTCGCCGATTTCAAGGCCTACCTTGAAGCTGTGCGCAAGGCACCGGGCAAGTACAACTACGGATCGGCCGGCGCTGGCACTTCGCATCACCTCGCCGGGGAACTGTTCAAGCAGCAGACCAAGACCTTCATCACCCACATTCCCTACCGCGGCGCGGGCCCGGCCCTGCAGGATTTGATTTCGGGCAATGTCGACATGATGTTTGACGGCCTGGGTTCCTCCGCCAACCACATCAAGGGTGGGCGCATCAAGGCGCTGATGGTGTCCGGCACCAAACGCAACCCGGCCTTCCCGGATGTGCCCTGCGCGGGCGAGTTGGGCCTGCCCGACTACACCGTGACCACCTGGTACGGCATGTGGGCGCCCAAGGGTACGCCGGCCGACGTGCAGGCGCGCATCGTCGACGACCTGCGCAAAGCCGCCACCACCGACGAACTCAAAGCCATCTGGGCCAGCAACGGCGCCGACTTCGGCAACCTCACGCCGCAGCAGTTCGGCGCTTTCGTGAGCAGCGAAGTCAAGCGCTGGTCTGCCGTGGTGAAAGCCTCCGGCGCCAAACTCGAATGACCGCTTGATGACCGGAGCCGTCTTGCTGGAGGTGAAAGACTCCCTGGCCTTTGTGACCCTGTCCCACCCCGGCAAGCTCAATGCCATGAGCCGCGCCATGTGGCGCGAGCTGCGTGCGATTTTCGAGCGCATCCAGCAGGGCAATGACTTGCGCTGCGTGCTGGTGCGAGGCGAGGGCGGGCACTTTTGCGCGGGAGGCGACATTTCCGAATACGCCGGCTTCCGGTTTGAAGAAGCCGCCCTGCGCGAGTTTCACGAGAAAGATGTGTGGGGCGGCCTGCAAGCCATGCTGGATTGCGACGTTCCCATGGTTGCTCAGATCGACGGCAACTGCATGGGCGCCGGCCTGGAAATTGCCAGCTGCTGCGACATGCGCGTCGCCGGCGACACGGCGAAGTTCGGTGCGCCCATCGCAAAGCTTGGGTTTCCGATGGCGCCGCGCGAGGCCGCGCTGGTGATGCGCGCGGCGGGCGAACTGACGGCGCGCGAAATGCTGCTGTCGGCCGCCGTACTGGATGCCGCCGAGATGAAGCAGCGCGGCTTCCTCAACCAGGTGGCGCCGGCCCATGAGGCGGGCGCGGCGGCCCTGGCTTGCGCGGCGAGCGCCGCCGCCCTGGCGCCTGGCGCGGCGCGACTGAACAAGCAGGCCTTCAGGGTCTTGGCCGCAGCAGGCAACGCGCAAGCCGTGAATGATTTGACCGCGGGTGCTTACCGCTACGCCGCATCGCCCGAACACCGGGAGGGTGTCACGGCCTTTGTTGAAAAACGCCCGCCCCGGTTTGACGGCCGGGCCCCTGCATCCACTCCACCGACAGCCTGACCCATGAAAAACCATAACCTTTTTTCGGCGCTGCGAGCCGCCTTTCCCTCTTCGCTCGATGAGACCGCCGTCGAAACCGACAACGGCCTGCGCTATTCATGGCGCGACCTCGAACGCGGCACCGCGATGATGGCCAACCTGCTGGCCTCGCTGGGCTTGCCAGAAGGGGCCCGCGTGGCGGTGCAGGTCGAAAAGTCGGTGGAAGCCATGATGCTTTACCTGGCGACCCTGCGCGCCGGCTATGTGTTTTTGCCGCTCAACACGGCTTACCAGAGCGCCGAGATCGAATACTTCATCGGCAATGCTGAGCCTTCGGTCATGGTGTGCAGCAGCAAGAACTTCGGCTGGGTCAGCAAGATCGCCTTCAAGGCCGGCACGCAGAACGTCTTCACGCTCGACGACGACCGTACCGGCTCGCTGCTCGACCGCGCCGCGCACTGCAGCGACAAGCATGAAGCCGTGGCACGCCAGGCCGACGACCTGGCCGCCATCCTTTACACCAGCGGCACCACGGGCCGCAGCAAAGGCGCGATGCTGACGCACGGCAACATGCTGAGCAACGCGCTGGTGCTGAAAGACTACTGGGGCTGGAAGAAGGGCGACGTGCTGATCCATGCCTTGCCGATTTTTCACGTGCACGGCCTGTTTGTCGCCATCCACGGCGCGTTGATCAACGGCAGCAAGATGATCTGGCTCTCGAAGTTTGATCCCAAGCTTGTGGTGCAAAAACTGCCCGAGGCCACGGTGTTCATGGGCGTGCCCACGCTGTATGTGCGCCTGCTGGCCGAGGCTGGCCTGACCCGTGAAGCCTGCCGCAACATGCGGCTCTTCGTCGCGGGATCGGCGCCTTTGCTGATCGAAACCTTCAACGAATGGAAGGAGCGTACCGGCCACACGATYCTGGAGCGCTACGGCATGTCCGAAACGGTGATGCTGACGTCCAATCCCTACCAGGGCGCCGAGCGGCGCGGCGGCACCGTGGGTTTTGCGTTGCCCGGCGTCAGCCTGCGCGTGCAGGGCGAGGACGGCAAGTCCCTGCCGGCTGGCGAGATCGGCGGCATCCAGGTCAAGGGCCCCAACGTTTTCAAGGGCTACTGGCGCATGCCGGAGAAGACCAAGGAAGAATTCACGGCCGACGGCTACTTCAAGACCGGCGACGTCGGCAAGATCGACGAGCGCGGCTACATCGTCATCGTGGGCCGCAGCAAGGACCTCATCATCAGCGGGGGCTACAACGTCTACCCCGCGGAGATCGAGGGCTACATCAACGACATGCCGGGCGTGGCCGAAAGCGCGCTGGTCGGCGTGCCGCACCCGGATTTTGGAGAAGTAGGCGTTGCCGTGGTGATCGCCAAGCCGGGCGTTTCGCTGGAAGCCGGCCAGATCGTGGGCGAACTCAAGTCCAAACTGGCCAACTTCAAGATTCCCAAGCAGTGTTTTGTGGTTACTGAGCTGCCGCGCAACACCATGGGCAAGGTGCAGAAGAATCTGCTGCGCGAGCAGTACAAGGGCTTGTTCGCCTAAGGGCGGGTTCTACGGCGCGAAGTCGTCGACCTGGATCACCTTGTCCGCCGCACGAAGGTAGGCCAGCGCCAGCTCAGGGTTGCTTGATATTTGCGCGGCGCGTTCCATGGACTGGCGGCCGCGCACGGCCTTGTTGAGCGCCACGGTTTCTTCCCCCAGTTGCTCTGCCAACGCGAGCGCATCCATCAGATCGCGCAAGCCGCCGCTGCTCGGCGTGGCCAGGTCGGGGCACAGGCGCCGCATGATCGCTTTGCGGGTGCGCAGCAGTTTCGCCAGTTCCAGCAACTGCGCATCCCGGAGCGGCGCCAGCCGGGTGCTGCGGTTGAGCACCATGGCCCCCACCACACGGCGCAGCGGCGAGGGGAAATTGGCATACAGCGCTTCCAGTGCATTGCCGGCTTCGTCGAGCTGCATGCGAATCGCGGCCCTGGCCACCGGCAGCATGTCCCCGTCCTTTTCAACGGCATAGCGCCAGGCGCAGGCGCTGGCCATGTAGAGGTGGGCCAGCACGTCGCCCAGCCGGGCCGACAGCAGTTCCATGCGCTTGAGTTTGCCACCCAGCAGGCCCATGGCCAGGTCGCAGGTGAGCGCGTACTGGCTGCTCAGGCGGGCGATCAGCCGGGCTTCTTTTTCCAGGCCCGCCGGCGGCGTGCCCCGCAGTGGTGCGCCCGCGATGCTGTGCCAGAAGTTGCGCAGCACGTGCCCGCCGTGGCCCATCAAGGCCTGGCCCAACGCTTCGGCGTCCTTGTCCTGCACGGCCTGCATTTCCTTCATCACGTAGGGGTGGCAGCGCACCGCGCCCTGGCCGAAAATAATCAGCGAGCGGGTCAGGATGTTGGCGCCTTCCACGGTGATCGCGATGGGCGCGCCGCGGTAGGCCACGGAGAGCAGGTTGGACGGGCCCTGGATGATGCCCTTGCCCCCCAGGATGTCCATGCCGTGGCTGACGGCGCGCCGGCCGGCTTCGGTCAGGTGCACCTTCAGGATGGCGCTGGCCACGCTGGGCTGCTCGCCCTTGTCCAGCGCGGCCGCGGTGTAGCGGCGCGCGGCGTCCGTCGCGTAAAGCTCGCAGGCCATCCCGGCGATCACGCCGGCAATCGCGTCAAAACGGCCTATGGGGAGGCCGAACTGTTCACGCACCTGGCCGTAGCCGTTGGCGACGAAGAGCGCGGTTTGCTGCATGGCCGAGCCCAGTGCCGGCAATGAAATCGCGCGCCCGGCGGCCAGGCACTCCATCAGCATGCGCCAGCCCTGGCCGACCCGGGCCTCGCCGCCTATGACCCAGTCCATGGGGATGAAGACCTCGCGGCCCTCGATGGGGCCGTTCATGAAGGCGGCATCCATGGGCCTGTGCCGCCTGCCGATGTCCATGCCGGGCTGCGGCACGGGGATCAGCGCGCAGGTGATGCCCAGCTGGCGCTGGCTTTCGGGCAGGCTTTCGTCGATGGCGTTGAAGGCCAGGCCGACGACAGTGGCCACCGGCGCCAGCGTGATGTAACGCTTGGAAAAATTGACGCTAAAGCCGCGCACCATGGCGCCGTCGACCTCGCGTTCGACCAGTACGCCGCTGTCGGGAATGGAGGCTGCATCGGAGCCCGCATAGGGCGAGGTCAACCCGAAGCAGGGCAGGTCGCGGCCGTCAGCCAGGCGCGGCAGGTAATGCTGCTTCTGTGCCGGTGTCCCGTAGCGCAGCAGCAACTCTGCCGGACCCAGGGAGTTGGGCACCATGACGGTCACGGCCGCGGAGATATTGAGGGTGGCGATGCGCGTGACCACGGTGGCGTGGGCGTAGTGGCTGAAACCCAGCCCGCCATGCTCCTCGGGGATGATCATTCCGAAGAAGCGGTGCTCGCGCATATAGGCCCAGACCTCGGCGGGCAGGTCGCCAGCCTGGTCAATGGCGAAATCGTCCAGCATGGCGCAGAGGGCGGTGACTTCTGTGTCCAGAAAGGCCTGTTCCGTGGCGCTGAGCACATTGGGCCCGGCGGCCAGCAGGGCGTCGAAGTCGGGTTGGCCTGAAAACAGCCGGCCTTCGAAGCCAACGGTGCCCGCCTCAAGCGCTGCGCGCTCTGTGTCGCCCATCACAGGCAATGCACGGGCAAAGGGCTTCATGGCGGCCTGGCCTAGCCAGTGGGCAAATCCCATGGGGTATCTTTCGGAAAGGAGAGTGAAAGCTTGCCCCAAAAGCGTACGTGGAGAGGGGCAGGGCGCCTAGCGCCTTAGGCCCGTTTTGCTGTAGGCGGATTTGCCAGGCCGCCGCGGCAGGCCCCATGCAAAGGCCGCATAAGAAAGGTTCCCGCCCCTTCGGCCCTCTTATACAATTGCTCCGGTCTGATTTTTGCTAGTGTTTCCTGGTTTTTACTTCCAAGTTTTTATAAGAGGAGTTGAGGACATTATGAAAAAGCATCTAGGGTATTGGGCGTTTTCGGCCATGCTGGTGGCGGCACTGACCGCCTGCGGTAAAAAAGACGAAGCGCCTGCCGCTGCGGCACCGGCCGCCGCCGCGAGCGCACCGGCGCCTGTCGCCGCCGAGGAAAAGGTGCTSAATGTCTACAACTGGCCTGACTATGTCGCCAAGGACATGATCGCCAACTTCGAAAAGGAAACCGGCATCAAGGTCAACTACCAGACTTTCGAGAACAACGAAGCCCTGCACGCCAAGCTGGTAGCCGGCAACACGGGCTATGACATCGTCGTCCCCGGCGCCGTGTTCGCCAAGCCGCAGATCGACGGTGGCCTGCTCGCCAAGCTCGACAAAACCAAGATCGCCAACTACGGCAACCTGGACCCGGCCATCATGGAAAAGCTGGGCACCATTGACCCCGGCAACGGCTACCTCGTGCCCTGGGCCTGGAGCTTCACCACGGTCGGCATCAACAAGGCCAAGGTCACCAAGGCCCTGGGCTCCACGCCCATGCCGGAAAACGCGTGGGACCTGGTGTTCAACCCGGTCTACACCGCCAAGCTCAAGGCCTGCGGCATCGCCTACCTCGACTCGCCCACCGAAGTGCTGCCGCCGGCTATGCACTACCTGGGCAAGAACGCGTACTCCAACGACCCAGCCGACCACAAGGCGGCCGCCGAGATGCTGGCCAAGGTGCGTCCGCACATCCGCATGTTCTCCAGCACCATGATTGACGACCTGGCCGGTGGCAAGGCCTGCGTGGCCCTGGCCTGGGCCGGCGACATCAACATCGCCCGCGCTCGCGCGCTGGAAAACAAGAGCGGCAACGATGTCGAGGCCCTGCTGCCCAGCACCGGTGGCCTGATCTTCTTCGACACCCTGGCCATCCCCAAGGATGCCAAGCACCCCAACAACGCGCTGGCCTTCATCAACTACTCGCTGCGTCCGGAAGTGTCCGCATCCCTGACCAACGAACTGGGCTACGCCACCGCCAACAAGGCCAGTCTGGCGAACGTCAAGCCTGAGATCGCCAAGGACAAGGCTGTCTTCCCCGACCCGGACAACCTGAAGAAAATGGTGTCTCCGGCCAGCTTCAGCAATGAGGCCCGCGAGTCCATGAGCAATGTGTTCACCGCCTTCAAAAAAGGCAAGTGAGTTTTCCGCTGATTTTTGCCGAACGGTAATTTGAATCTGAACCCGGCTGTGCACGCAATGCTTTGCGTGCGCAGCTTTTTTTCATCTTGGTGACGACAGGAAACGCTGTTCATGAACCTGCCCCCATCGCCCGGTGATGGCTATTTGCGGACCGACCAGCTGGTCAAGCGCTTTGACGGCGTGGCGGCGGTCGACGACGTCTCGCTGTCCATCCACAAGGGTGAAATCTTCGCACTGCTCGGCAGCTCCGGCTGCGGTAAATCGACCCTGCTGCGCATGCTGGCGGGTTTTGAGAAACCGACCTCCGGCGCGGTCATCCTGGACGGCGTGGACATCGCCTCCTTCCCGCCCTACGAACGGCCCATCAACATGATGTTCCAGTCGTACGCGCTGTTTCCGCACCTGACGGTTGAGGACAACATTGCCTTCGGCCTCAAGCGCGAGGGCATGCCCAAGGGCGAAATCGCGGCCCGCGTGCAGGAAATGCTCAAGCTGGTCCAGCTCGAGGCCTTCGCCAAGCGCAAGCCGCACCAGCTTTCCGGCGGGCAGCAGCAGCGCGTGGCCTTGGCTCGCAGCCTGGCCAAGCGCCCCCAGTTGCTTTTGCTCGACGAGCCCCTGGGTGCGCTGGACAAAAAGCTGCGTGAACGCACGCAGTTCGAACTGGTCAACATCCTGGAGTCCGTGGGCGTGACCTGCGTCATGGTGACGCACGACCAGGAAGAAGCCATGGCCATGGCCTCGCGCATCGCCGTGATGAGCCACGGCCGCGTGCTGCAGGTTGGAACGCCCAAGGAAATCTACGAGCATCCCAATTGCCGCTTTGTGGCCGACTTCATCGGCAACGTCAACATGCTGGAGGGCGAGCTCACGCTGGACGAGGCCGACCGCTGCGAGGTCACCACCGACCAGGGCGTGGTGAGTGTGGGGCACGGCATCAGCGGCACGCTGGGCATGTCGGTCGCCATCGCGGTGCGGCCCGAGAAGATCCACATCGCCAAGACCCGGCCGGCCGGCGTCGGCACCAACCTGTTCACCGGCAAGGTGCGTGAGATCGCCTACTTCGGCAGCTACAACACCTTCATCGTGGAAGCGGCTGGCGGCCGCACCCTCAAGATCACCGAGACCAACACCACGCGCCACGACAGCGACACGATCACCTGGGACGACCAGGTCTTCTTCTGGTGGGATGGCTCCGCGCCGGTGGTGCTGACGCAATAAGTCCAGCCCACCAGCCCCAAAGATTTAATCCCGGCGATGAAAAACATCCCCTCCTGGCTTCAACTCAACCTCGGGCGGCGCTTCGTCATCGCCGTGCCTTACGTCTGGCTGCTGCTGTTTTTTGTGCTGCCTTTCCTGATCCTGCTGCGCATCAGCGTGACGGACATGGGCAACGGCGTCGATCCCTTCGCACCGCTGATTGAGACGGTCAAGGGATCGTGGCACGTGCTGCTGCGCTACAACAACTACRCATCCATCTTCATCGACAACGCGCAGGGTGCGGCAGGAGGCTTCGGCAACACGATTTACATGGAGGCCTACAAGACCTCCCTGAAGTACGCCTTGCTCACCACGCTGTCCTGCCTGGTCATCGGTTACCCCTTTGCCTATTTCATCGCCCGCTCACGGCCCGCGATCCGCCCAGCCTTGCTGATGCTGGTGATGCTGCCGTTCTGGACCTCCTTCCTGCTGCGCGTCTACGCCTGGAAGGGCATCCTGGCCGACCAAGGCGTACTCAACAACCTGCTGCTGTCGCTGGGCATCATCCAGGAACCCATGGTGATGCTCTACACCGACGTCTCCATGCTGGTGGGCATGACCTATGTGTACTGCCCCTTCATGATCCTGCCGCTCTACGCCAACCTGGTGAAAATGGATTTCCGCCTGCTGGAGGCCGCGCACGACCTGGGCGCCAGCGCCTGGAAGGCTTTCTGGCTGATCACCGTGCCGCTCAGCAAATCCGGCATCGTGGCCGGCTCCATGCTGGTGTTCATTCCCAGCGTCGGCGAGTTCGTGATCCCATCGCTGCTGGGCGGTGCCGAAAACATCATGATTGGGCGCGTGGTCTGGGACGAGATGTTCAGCAGCAACAACTGGCCGCGCGCTTCCGCGCTGGCGGTCGTGATGATTCTGCTGATCCTGGTGCCACTGGCCTTTTATTACCGCTCCAGCAGCGATCGCGACGCGCGGGGAGGGCACTGAGATGAAAACCGGCATGAGGGGCTTTTCGCGACTGGTGGAAAACAATGTGGGCCGGTTTTGGATGGGGCTGGTTTACCTGTTCCTCTACATCCCGCTGTTCTTCCTGATCGTCTTTTCTTTCAACAGCACGCGGCAGGACGGCGTCTTCACCGGCTTCTCGACGCGCTGGTATGAGGCCTTGCTGGCGGACTCGCGGCTGGTCGAAGGCTTCTTTCTCTCGCTCAAGGTGGCGCTGATTACCGGCACGCTGTCGGTGGTGCTGGGCAGCTTTGCCGCCTTTGTGCTGGTGCGCTATCTGCGCTTCACCGGGCGCACGCTGTTTTACGGGCTGGTGAATGCGCCGCTGGTCATGCCCGAGGTCATCATCGGGCTGTCCTTGCTGCTGCTGATGGTGGCGGTGCAGCGCACCGTGGGCTGGCCCGATCGCGGCTTCATCACCATCGTGACCGGCCACACCCTGCTGGGCATGGCCTACGCCACCGTGGTGATCCAGTCGCGCCTCAGTGAAATGGACCGCACCCTCGAAGAGGCCGCCATGGACCTGGGCTGCCGTCCCATGCAGGTGTTCTTTCTGGTGACCCTGCCCAATATCGCGCCGGCCCTGGTGTCGGCCTGGCTGCTGACTTTCACGCTCTCGTTTGACGACGTGGTGATTTCGGAGTTCTTGTCGGGCCCGGGCGTGACGACCCTGCCGCAGGTGATCTTCAGCTACGCCCGCCGCGGCGTGAACCCGTCGATTTACGCGGCGGCCACGATTTTGATCACCGTGGTGTCGCTGGGCATCATCAGCTACAGCATCTATGTGATGCGCCGGCAAAAGCGGCTGGACCGCGAAATCAGTGCGGCGGCTCGACCGGAACAGGCTTTTCCAGACCCCGTCCCGGCAAAGTAGCCAGCACCACGCCGGCCAGCGCAATGCCGAAGGCGCCGATCTGGGTGGCGTTCAGTGTTTCTCCCAGCACCATGACGCCGACCGCGGCGGCGCTGATGGGCAGCAGCACGGCAAACACACCGGCCTCGTTGGCAGGGATGGTCTTGAGGCCCGTCATCCAGAGCCAGACCGTCCAGACACTGGCGGCTAGTGAATAAAACACCAGCAGCAGCCACAAGGACGGCGCAACCCGGCCGAAGTCAAAACTCCAGGCCATCCAGAGCCCCAGCGGCGTGACGAGCGCAAAACCCCAGAGGTTGATCAAGGCTGAAATGCGTTTGGGGCTCAGCACGCCGGTCAGTTTCTTGCCGATCACCGCATAGAAGGCTTCGCACAGGACCGCTCCCACCAGCAGCAGGTTGCCCAGCCAGGCGTAGCTTGGCGCCGGGTCGGTTTGCGGCCCCGCTGCGGCGTGCACCGCCGCTGGATTTTTGGCCAGCGACACCAGCGCGATGCCAACCACGGCGCAGGCCACTGCGCCCCAGACCCGCAGGCCAATGCGCTCCCGCAGGAACAGCCAGCTCATGAGCGCGACGGCGGCCGGGATGGAGGCCATGATGACGCCGGCCGCGACGGCACTGGTCATGCTCACGCCGAACAGCATGCAGATGGAAAACAGGAAGTTGCCCAGGAAGGACTCCAGGAACAGCAGGCGGGCGGTTTGCCGGCTCATGGGAATCTCTTCAGCGGGCTTTTTGAGCCAGCGCAGCATGGCCGCACCGCCTATGCCAAAGCGCAACCAGGCGAGCAGGAAGACGGGGAGGGCGGCGACCAGGGGTTTGGACAGCGCCACGTAGCTGCCCACCAGCGACATGCTGAGCCCAAGACAGGCGTACGCCACAATGCGGTTCATTAAACTGGGGGTTCCTGTTGCACGGCCATGCGGCCCGCCGGTTGGAGGGATTGGCAGGGATGCCGGCAGGCCGGAATCATGCCTTAATTTTCCGGGCTGGATTTACAGGCCTTCCGATACCCAGGATTCCAAGCGATGCCATCTTCTTCCATCACTCGCCATGTCTTTGTCTACGGCACCCTGCGCAAAGGGGAAGAGCGGGACATCAACCGCTTGCCGCCCGCGCCACGCTGGGTAGGGCGGGCACAAGTGGCCGGTGTCATGCACCACCTGGGAAGCTACCCAGGCTTGGTGCTGGGCGGACCAGGTGTGGTGCACGGTGAGGTCTACGCCATCAGCGCCGAGCTGGAACGCGTGCTCGATGAAATCGAAGAGGTCTGGCCGCAGCAAACTGGTGAATATGCCAAGCGCGAGGTGGTAGTGCAGCTGGACGCGAGCCCGGAGCCAAGCGGATCGCGAGGCGAAGCGCGTGAGCTCTTGTGCGTCCTTTATGAAATCGCACCTGAGCGCACCCAGGGCAAGCCGGTCATCGCTGGCGGCGACTGGGTGCTGCACCGTACTGGCCGCAAAACCTGAGTTTCCGCGCGTGTTGCCGCGAGCATACGTGCACCGTGCATCCATTCTGATTGGATTGAAGCACGGGCTGCCTTCGCGGCGCTGTTGGGCCCGCTCGTGGCTTTGCCTCATATTTCACGATTCAATAAATTCATTTCACAATATAAAAATGTGAAATGGTGCGCTGCGGAAATTTTCTCAATCCGAGAAATAGAATTTTATATTGCGGTATTTATTCGGAAGAGTGTTGATTTTGTTTGATTTTAAATTTGTCTTATATAAGACATAAGAGCTTCACAAAGTCTTGTAGAAGACTTAAAGTGACTTCATCGCATTCACTTTTTTCTCTTCTTCAATTCTCTTTAACCCACGGAGCCCACCATGCCACAAACCCTCACTGAACAACTGAGCCGCGACCAGCAGATTTCCGCCCTGGAAAAAGACTGGGCCACCAATCCCCGCTGGAAGGGCATCAAGCGCGGTTACAGCGCGGCCGACGTGGTCCGCCTGCGCGGTTCCTTCCCCATTGAGCACACGCTGGCACGCCGCGGCGCCGAAAAACTCTGGGACCTGGTCAACAACGAGCCTTACGTGAATTGCCTGGGCGCGCTGACGGGCGGCCAGGCCATGCAGCAGGTCAAGGCCGGCGTCAAAGCGATTTACCTGTCGGGCTGGCAAGTCGCCGCCGACAACAACAGCTACGCCTCCATGTACCCCGACCAGTCGCTGTACCCTGTGGACTCCGTTCCTACCGTGGTGGAGCGCATCAACAACACCTTCCGCCGTGCTGACGAGATCCAGCACTCCAAGGGCATCGATGCTGGCGACAAGGGCTATATCGACAACTTCGCGCCCATCGTGGCCGATGCCGAAGCCGGTTTCGGCGGCGTGCTCAACGCCTTTGAACTGATGAAGGCCATGATCAAGGCCGGCGCTGCCGGTGTGCACTGGGAAGACCAGCTCGCCTCGGTGAAGAAATGCGGCCACATGGGCGGCAAAGTGCTGGTGCCTACGGCCGAAGCCGTGCAAAAACTGGTGGCGGCCCGCATGGCTGCCGACGTCTGCGGCGTGCCCACGCTGGTGATTGCCCGCACTGACGCTGAAGCGGCCGACCTGCTGACCAGCGATTACGACGAAAACGACAAGCCCTTCATCACCGGCGAGCGTACGGCGGAAGGTTTCTACAAGACGAAAAAAGGCATTGACCAGGCCATCAGCCGCGCCATTGCCTACGCCCACTATGCCGATCTGGTGTGGTGCGAAACCGGCACGCCCGAC
Source organism: Polaromonas sp. P1_G1 (assembly GCF_056405595.1). Classification (NCBI taxonomy): domain Bacteria; kingdom Pseudomonadati; phylum Pseudomonadota; class Betaproteobacteria; order Burkholderiales; family Comamonadaceae; genus Polaromonas; species Polaromonas sp. P1_G1. The sequence goes on along the minus strand of NZ_JBFUBU010000005.1, from coordinate 10,227 downwards.
CTCGAGTTCGCCAAGAAGTTTGCCGACGCCGTGCACAAGGTGCACCCCGGCAAGATGCTGGCCTACAACTGCTCGCCGTCCTTCAACTGGAAGAAAAACCTTGATGACGCGACCATTGCCAAGTTCCAGAAAGAACTGGGCGCAATGGGCTACAAGTACCAGTTCATCACCCTGGCCGGCATCCATTCCATGTGGTACAACATGTTCGATTTGGCTCAGGACTACGTCAAACGCGGCATGTCAGCCTATGTCGAGAAGGTTCAAGAGCCCGAATTCGCTGCCCGCGACCGTGGCTACACCTTCGTGTCGCACCAGCAGGAAGTCGGTACCGGCTACTTCGACGAAGTCACCACCGTGATCCAGGGCGGCAAGTCCAGCGTGACCGCGCTGACCGGCTCCACCGAAGAAGAGCAGTTCCACTGAACTGAACACTCCCGCAACAATTACCCAGACGCTTGTGCCTTCAAGGGCGCGGCTTTAGCCCGGACAGGAACTTAGGGCCTATCCGGGCTTTTTTGTGAGTGCTTTTTGGCGTAGAGTTCAACTTGTTACATAAAACACGACTTTGAATATCAACTGGAGGGGCTGCCGTGTCGGACTTAACCGTGGGTTTCAAGCGTATTTCCTGTCCCGATTGCGAGGGTTCCGGTGAGCTGCGCATCGAGAGCGAAAACATCAACGAGCATTTCGAAGTCGAAAAGCAGACCGTCATCACTGAATGCCCGCGTTGCCTGGGCCTGGGCTTCTTGCCGCCGGGCTCGCCGCAATAGCGCGTCGCGCACCGCTGAACGGGCGCCGCGGACGGGGTCTTGCCAACCTGCCGTAAAATACGCGCATGCAATCAATCAAGCTGGAAACAGGAAGGATCGTTCGGGTTATGACACCGCGAACTACGACCTCGTCCGTTTTCTGGAGTCATCCAGGGCGCTAGGCTGCACCCCTTGGTGATTGTTAGCTACACAATTTATAGCTCTCATCCAATTTTCCCCATCAAAGCGCGGCATGTTCCGCGCTTTTTTGTTGCTTCATTTTTATCTCTAAAAATTTTCATCCCATGATCCAGATCACGCTCCCCGACGCCTCCAAGCGCGAATACCCGCAAGCTGTCACGGTCGCCGAAGTCGCCGCCTCKATAGGTGCCGGCCTGGCAAAAGCCGCCCTGGGCGGCAAGGTCGACGGCAAGGTGGTCGATACCAGCTACCTGATCGACAAGGACAGTGCGGTTTCAATCATCACGGCCAAGGATGCTGATGGCCTGGACATGATTCGCCATTCCACGGCCCACTTGCTGGCCTACGCCGTCAAGGAGTTGTTCCCGGATGCGCAGGTCACCATTGGCCCGGTGATCGAGAACGGGTTTTTCTACGATTTCTCCTACAAGCGCCCGTTCACGCCGGAAGACCTGGTGGCGATCGAAAAGCGCATGACGGAACTCGCCGCCAAGGATGAGCCGGTAACCCGCCGCGTGTTGCCGCGCGACGAGGCCGTGGCGCACTTCAAGAGCATCGGCGAGCACTACAAAGCCGAGATCATCGCCAGCATCCCCGCCAACGAGGACGTGTCGCTTTACCGCGAAGGCGCCTTCGAAGACCTGTGCCGCGGGCCTCACGTGCCCAGCACGGGCAAGTTGAAGTTCTTCAAACTCATGAAAGTGGCTGGCGCCTACTGGCGCGGTGACCATCGCAATGAAATGCTGCAGCGTGTCTACGGCACGGCCTGGGCGACCAAGGACGAACTGCAGCAATACCTGACGATGCTGGAGGAGGCCGAGAAACGCGACCACCGCAAGCTCGGCAAGGAACTGGACCTGTTCCATATCGACGACCATGCACCCGGCCTGGTGTTCTGGCATCCCAAGGGCTGGACGGTCTGGCAGGGCGTGGAGCAGTACATGCGCAAGGTCTACCAGGACAACGGCTACCAGGAGGTCAAAGGCCCGCAGATCATCGACAAGACGCTGTGGGAGAAAACCGGCCACTGGGACAAGTACCGCGACAACATGTTCACGACCGAGAGCGAGAAGCGCGAATACGCGCTCAAGCCCATGAACTGYCCSGGCCACATCCTGATCTWYAAGCAGGGSATCAARAGCTACCGCGACCTGCCGCTGCGCTACGGCGAATTCGGCCAGTGCCACCGCAACGAACCTTCGGGCGGGCTGCACGGCATCATGCGCGTGCGCGGCTTCACGCAGGACGACGGCCATATTTTCTGCACCGAGGACCAGATTCTCAAGGAATGCGTGGACTACACGACCTTGCTGCAGAAGGTGTACACCGATTTCGGCTTCAAGAACATCATCTACAAAGTGGCCACGCGCCCCGAAGCGCGCATCGGCTCGGACGAAAGCTGGGACAAGGCCGAGCACGCGCTGATGGAAAGCCTGCGCGCGTCCGGCTGCGAGTTTGAAATCGCCCCCGGCGACGGTGCGTTTTACGGCCCCAAGATCGAATACACCCTGAAAGATGCCATTGGCCGCCAGTGGCAGTGCGGCACCATGCAGGTCGATTTTTCGATGCCGGAGCGCCTGGACGCGGAATACGTCGGCGAAGACGGCAACCGCCACCGGCCGGTGATGCTGCACCGCGCGATTGTGGGCAGCCTGGAGCGTTTTATCGGGATTTTGATCGAGGAACACGCCGGCGCGTTGCCGACCTGGCTTGCTCCCGAGCAGGTTTCAGTCCTCAATATCACCGATTCCCAGGCCGAATATGCCCGGGAAGTTGCCAAAACGCTGCAAAATCAAGGGCTTAGGGTCAACCTGGACCTGCGCAATGAGAAAATTACGTATAAAATACGGGAGCACTCGATGAAAAAGCTGCCTTACATCCTGGTCGTAGGCGACAAGGAGAAGGAAGCCGGATCTGTAGCAGTGCGCGCCCGGGGCAATAAAGACCTTGGAGTGATGCCTCTCGATGCATTTGCCCGGCAAATTGCTTCTGACATCACACAAAAAGCCTGAATCGCTGACGAATTCCTCCGAGTTTGTGGGCATTAAAGCTTCTCGTCCATGCTGGACGGGCGCAAGCCGCTATAGCTTTTATAGCAAGAGTTAAAGGATAGAACCATCGCTACTGAATTTCGTGACCGCCGTCACCGTGAAGAACGCAAGCACCGCTTGAACCGTGAAATCATGGCCCCCGAAGTGCGTCTGAGTGGGCCGGACAACGAGCCTTTAGGCATTGTCAGCATCGCGGAGGCCTTGCGCCTGGCAGGTGAGGCCGACGTGGACCTTGTTGAAATCTCCCCCACGGCGGTTCCGCCCGTGTGCCGGTTGATGGATTACGGCAAGTTCAAGTACGCCGAGCAGAAGAAGGCGGCGGAAGCGAAGTCCAAGCAAAAAGTGATCGAGATCAAGGAAGTCAAATTCCGGCCCGGCACTGACGATGGGGACTACAACATCAAATTGCGCAACATCAAGCGCTTTTTGGAAGAGGGCGACAAGTGCAAGATCACCTTGCGCTTTCGCGGCCGCGAAATCACGCACCAGGAACTGGGCCTCGCCCTGCTGGCGCGCATTCGCGACGAGTTGGCGGATTTGATTGTGGTGGAGCAGTTCCCCAAGCTTGAAGGCAGGCAGATGGTCATGATGATCGCGCCGGGCCGCAAGAAGCCCGGCGGCAAGCCGGCAGCGGAAACTACCGCCGCTCCAGCGCCTTCGGCTGCGGCCTGAGGCAGGAAGAAGAACACTGGTTTGCCGGATTCGTCCGGCGGGCCGTAGGGGATGCCGCAAGGTGTTTCCGGTGAGGGCAGGCGACAAGCCTTCCTCCGAAAGTGACGGGGTCAAACCTGTCGCGACCAGCGGGTGTTGAAAAACGCCTGCCGGCAGTGGCAAGGGTCATACCTCGCTACTACAAGTGGCTCGGGGCCATCAAGTCTGCGGAAGGTTCGCAGCGCCTCACGAGCACAAATGAAAAGGAGCATCTACATGCCCAAAATGAAGACCAAGAGCGGCGCTAAAAAGCGTTTCCGCGTTCGTCCGGGTGGTACCGTCAAGCGCGGCCAAGCCTTCAAACGTCACATCCTGACCAAGAAGACCACCAAAAACAAACGCCATCTGCGTGGTGCGGTGACTGTTCATGAGACCAATATGGGTCACATGGCACAGATGCTCCCAGGCCAGGGCATTTAATTAACGACGAACAAGGAGTACATACATGCCTCGCGTCAAACGTGGTGTAACGGCTCGCGCCCGCCACAAAAAAGTTTTAACCCTTGCAAAAGGTTTCCGCGGCCGCCGCGGCAACGTCTTCCGTATCGCCAAAGAAGCGGTAATGAAGGCTGGGCAATATGCCTACCGTGACCGCCGTACCAAGAAACGCGTGTTCCGCCAGTTGTGGATCGCCCGTATCAATGCTGCAAGCCGTTCATTCGGCCTGACCTACAGCCAGTTTGCCAACGGCCTGAAGAAAGCCGGCATCGAGATCGACCGCAAGGTTCTGTCCGACATGGCCATCCATGACAGCGCTGCTTTCGGCGCCATCGTTGAACAGGTGAAAGCCAAGCTGGCCGCCTGATTTTCAGGCCAGGCGGTATTGAGACTATCGAATCAATCACCGCCGACGCAAGAAAATAAAGGGCTGGAGCTTGAAAAGGCTCTGGCCCTTTTTTCATGGCCCTTTCCGCAGCGCTCACAGCCCGCCGGCTTGGTGAGAGTCCTGCCGAAAGCGCCTTCGCTGTTTTGTATTTCGAACAAGAGAACGTATGACCCAACCTGATGCCCTCCAAGAACTGGTCAGCAGCGCCCAGGCCAGCTTTGCGCAGGCCCACACGCCCGCCGACCTGGAAAACGCCAAGGCGCAGTTCCTGGGCAAGGCCGGCCGCGTGACCGAGTTGATGAAGGGCATGGCGGCCCTCAGCGTCGAAGAGAAAAAATCCCGCGGCGCTGCCATCAACCTGGCCAAGCAGGCCATCGAAGCCGCGCTGAACGAGCGCCGCCAGGCGCTGGCCGACGCCGAGCTGCAAAAGCAGCTGAAAGCCGAAGCGCTTGATGTGAGCCTGCCGGGCCGCCAGCGCGTGCAGGGCGGCCTGCATCCCGTGTCACTGACACTGGAACGCATTGAAGGCATTTTCGGTTCCATGGGTTTCGACGTGGCCCAGGGCCCCGAGATCGAGACGGACTGGTTCAATTTCACCGCGCTCAACACACCGGAAGACCATCCGGCGCGCTCGATGCACGACACCTTTTATGTCGAGGGCGGCACCGAAGCCGCGCCCAACCTGCTGCGCACCCACACCAGCCCCATGCAGATCCGCCATGCGGTCCAGCATGTCAAGAAGCACCGCGCGCTGATTGATGCCGGCGGCCGCATGCCAGAGATACGCGTCATCGCGCCGGGCCGCACCTACCGTGTCGACAGCGACGCCACTCACTCACCCATGTTCCACCAGTGCGAAGGCCTGTGGATAGGCGAGAACGTGAGTTTCAAGGACCTCAAGTTCGTCTTCACCGATTTCTGCCGCACCTTCTTTGAAAGCGACGACCTGGTGCTGCGCTTTCGGCCCAGCTTTTTCCCCTTTACCGAGCCCAGCGCCGAAATCGACATCCAGTTCCAGACCGGCCCGCTCGCCGGCCGCTGGCTGGAAGTGGCCGGCTCCGGCCAGGTGCACCCGAACGTGGTGCGCAACATGGGGCTGGACCCCGAGAAATACATCGGCTTTGCCTTCGGCATGGGCCCCGACCGCCTGACCATGCTGCGCTACGGCGTCAACGACCTGCGCCTGTTCTTCGACGGCGACATCCGTTTTCTCTCGCAGTTCCAGTCATAAGCCACAAGAACAAAAACAAGAACAAGGTCCCTCACCATGCAATTCCCAGAATCCTGGTTGCGCGAATTCTGCAACCCGCCGCTCGATACCCAGCAGCTCGCCGACACCCTCACCATGGCCGGCCTGGAGGTCGAAGAGCTCAAGCCTGTGGCGCCGCCTTTCACCAAGATCGTCGTCGGTGAAATCAAGGAAGCCGTCCAGCATCCTGACGCCGACCGCCTGCGTGTCTGCCAGGTCGACGTGGGGCAGGGCAGCCTGCTCAACATCGTCTGCGGCGCGCCCAATGCCCGCGTCGGCATCAAGGTGCCTTGCGCCCTCGTCGGTGCCGAACTGCCACCCGGCGAAGACGGCAAACCCTTCCTGATCAAGGTCGGCAAGCTGCGCGGCGTCGAAAGCCAGGGCATGCTGTGCTCGGCGCGCGAACTCAGGCTCTCCGAAGACCACGGCGGCCTGCTCGAACTGGCCGCCGATGCGCCGCTGGGCCAGGACATCCGCGAGCACCTGCGGCTCGATGACACCTTGTTCACGCTCAAGCTCACGCCCAACCTCGCGCATTGCCTGAGCGTCTATGGCGTGGCGCGCGAAGTCTCCGCGCTCACCGGCGCTCCACTCAATACGCCGTCTTTTCCTGCAGTAGCCGCTGCTGATGCCACCAAGGTGCCTGTCAAGATCAGCGCCGCCGACCTGTGCGGCCGCTTTTCCGGCCGCGTGGTGCGCAACGTCAACACGAAGGCTGCCACGCCGCAATGGATGGTGGACCGCCTGGCCCGCTGCGGCCAGCGCAGCGTGACCGCGCTCGTGGACATCTCCAACTACGTGATGTTCGAGCTGGGCCGCCCCTCGCACATCTTYGACCTSGACAARATYCAYGGCGGKCTSGACGTSCGCTGGGGCAAGCCCGGCGARMMGCTCAAGCTGCTGAACGGCAATACCGTGACGGTCGATGAAAAGGTCGGTGTCATCGCCGACAACGCACAGGTCGAATCGCTTGCTGGCATCATGGGCGGCGACGCAACTTCCGTATCTGACGACACGAAACACGTCTACGTCGAGGCCGCTTTCTGGTGGCCCAAGGCGATTGCCGGCCGCTCGCGCCGCTACAACTTCTCGACCGATGCGGGCCATCGCTTCGAACGCGGCGTTGATCCCGGGCAGACCGTCGAGCACATCGAACGCATCACCCAGCTGATCATCGACATCTGCGGCACGCCGGAAACCGTGTGCGGCCCCATGGATGACCAGCAGGTCAATGTGCCCAAGGCGGCGCCCGTCACCCTGCGCGTCGCGCGAGCCGCCAAGGTGATCGGTATGCCGCTCACGCAGGCACAGTGCCTGGATGCGCTCCAGCGCCTGGGCTTGCCGGTGGCGCAAGGGGAGGGCACGCTGACCGTGACGCCTCCTAGCTACCGCTTCGACCTGCAGATAGAGGAAGACCTCATCGAAGAAGTGGTGCGCATGGTCGGCTACAACCATTTGCCCGACACGCCGCCGCTGGCGCCCATCACGGCGCGGCTGCGCCCCGAGGCCGAGCGCAGCCCCTTTGGCGTGCGCCGCGCTTTGGCTTCGCTGGGCTACCAGGAAACCATCAATTTCAGCTTTGTGGAAGAGCGCTGGGAGCATGAGCTTGCCGGCAACCCGAAYCCCATCAAGCTGCTGAAYCCGATTGCCAGCCAGATGAGCGTGATGCGCAGTTCGCTGCTGGGCTCGCTGTTGCAGGTGCTCAAGTTCAACCTGGACCGCAAGGCGTCCCGCGTGAATGTGTTCGAGCTGGGCCGCGTTTTCTTGCGAGACGCCCAAAGCCAGAACACCGACACCACCGTGGCGGGCTTCAATCAGCCCATGCGCGTGGCCGGTTTGGCCTACGGCCCGCGGGCTGCGCTGAACTGGAGCCAGCCCGACAAGGCGGTGGATTTCTTCGACATCAAGGGTGACGTCGAAGCCTTGCTCGCGCCGCTGCAGGCGATTTTTGCCCCCGCCGCGCATCCCGCCATGCATCCCGGCCGCTGCGCCAGCGTCTCTGTGGCGGGCAAGCAGATCGGGTTCGTAGGTGAACTGCATCCGCAGTGGCGCCAGGGCTACGACCTGGCCCAGGCACCGCTGTTGTTCGAATTGGACCTCGACGCGGTCTTGCAGCGCCAGGTGCCCGAATTCAAGCAGGTCAGCAAGCTGCAACCCGTGGAGCGCGACATCGCCGTCATCGTGGCCGAGGGCGTCACGCACGCCGCGCTCATGGGGACCATCCATGGCGCCGCCACGCAAGGCCTGCTCAAGGGTGCGACCTTGTTCGACGTCTACCGGCCGCAACAAGCAAGCGCCAGCATGCAATTGGGCGAAAAAAGCCTGGCCGTGCGCTTGGTGCTTTCGAGCGACACCGCTACACTGACCGACGAGGAAATTGAGGCGGCCGTTCAGGCGGTTCTCGCGAATCTGCAAGGCCAACTCGGGGCACGTTTGCGTGCCTGAGGCTTCCACGAAATCTTCCAAGAATAAAAACGCCAGGAGCACTGCCGCATGGATTTTTCTGTAGAAAGCCTGGAAACCCCGGCGCTGACCAAGGCACACCTCGCCGAATTGCTGTTTGAGCAGATCGGGCTCAATAAACGCGAATCGAAGGACATGATCGACGCGTTTTTCGACCTGATTTCAGACAGTCTGGTGGACGGCAATGACGTGAAAATTTCCGGTTTCGGCAATTTCCAGATCCGCACCAAGGCCCCCCGTCCCGGCCGCAACCCCCGCACCGGCGAGGCCATTCCCATCCAGGCCCGCCGTGTGGTCACCTTCCACGCCAGCCACAAGCTCAAAGACCAAATCCAGGGCGAAACCGCGGCCGAGTGAGTCCCGCCGGCGCCCGGTCCTCTGCGGCGTGATTTTCACCAAGGCGATCACCTTAGTAACTAGGTGTTACCTGTGTGACGGAACAACAGATTTCAAAAAAGCCCAGCAACCCTTTGCGCTAACTTTCGACTTAGAGTAGATTTAGAGGTTTCCTCCTTAGCGCATTGATTTAATTGGAGAAAACCCTTCCACCCATCCCGGCGAAACGCTATTTCACTATCGGTGAAGTCAGTGATTTGTGCGGCGTCAAACCTCATGTGCTCCGTTATTGGGAGCAGGAGTTTACGCAGCTACGCCCGATGAAAAGGCGCGGCAATCGCCGCTACTACCAGCACCACGAGGTGCTCATGATCCGCCGCATCCGTGACCTGCTCTATGACCAGGGTTTCACCATCAGTGGCGCGCGCAACAAACTCCAGGAAATCGTCCAGATCGAACGCGACAAGCGCCGCAATGGCGAGGTCATGCTGGACGGCGTCGAAGTGCTCGAAGGCGGGGAGTCGCTGCTTGAAGGCGGTGATTCGGTACTCGACGATTTTGAGGACTCGACGGACCACTCCGACTTTGAAGACAGTGAGGGGTCTGACTTGCCCACGGGCACCGCAGCGCAGCAAAGGCTGCAGCTTGTGCGTCGCGAGTTGTTCGAAATCCGCGATCTCCTCGGGAACAACCACTGAGAAGCGCTTCGGGGCAGGCTATAATCTGAGGCTTGTCGGTGTGTGGCGCAGCCTGGTAGCGCACTTGCATGGGGTGCAAGGGGTCGAAGGTTCGAATCCTTTCACACCGACCATTAAAACCAGCAGAGAGCCGGTTAGCGTTTGCTAACCGGCTTTTTTGTTTCTGGATGCAATTACACGGCCGCGCCCTGCACCGCCCGGCGAAGCGCCGCCCGCGCCAACAGACGCGTCGAATCCAGCGTCGGCAGGGGCGAATTGGCATCGCTCATGATTAGCGGGATTTCGGTGCAACCCAGCACCACGGCGTCGCAGCCCCCGCCTTTCATGCGGGTCATCACCTGCTGGAAATACGCGACCGCCTGGGGCGTGAAGACGCCATAAACCAGTTCATCCATGATGATGCGGTTGATCTCGTCGCGTTCCGCGTCCGTGGGGCGAAGATAGTCCAGCCCGCGCGCGCTGAACTTCTCGGGATAGACCTCGCTGCCCACCAGCCATCGGGTGCCGGTGATGCCGATGCGCTGGTAACCGCGTTGCGCAGCCTCTCCGGCGACGACTTCCGCGATGTGCAGCCAGGGCAGGGGCGAGCGTGCTTCGACATGCGCGAAGGCCTGGTGGATGGTGTTATCGGGGCAGATCAGGAAATCGGCGCCCGCCGCCGCAAGCTTGTGGGCCGAGGCCAGCATGACGTCGCCGACACCGCGCCAGTCGTCCCGGTAAATGCAGGCCATGTAGTCGGCCAGCGAGGGCGTGTGCAGGGACACCTCGGGATGGGCATGCGGGCCCAGCAGTTTGGCGCCTTCGGTGCAAATGGTCTGGTAGCAAAGCGCTGCGCCTTCCGCGGAACAGCCGACGATGCCGATGTGCTGGGGTTTGGGGGTGGGGTTCATGGCTTGGGTGGGCGTTGATGTGCGATGGCCTGGTTGTTTGCGCCTGTTTGACC